>PTKD01000110.1 GCA_002938115.1 Alphaproteobacteria bacterium MarineAlpha9_Bin7
ATGCCGAGGAGCCCGTGGTAGAAGACGTTCCTTCGTTGGGACTCACGGTTTCTAGCTTAACACCAGAGCTCCGTCAGCAGTTTGAACTCGCGGAAGCAGTAGATGGCGTAATGGTGGTGCGGGTTGATGGTGGAGGGAGTGCAGCCGAAAAAGGAATACAGCCTGGAGATTTGATTGTGGAGGTTGGCCAGGAACAGGTATCAAGCCCATCAGACATAATCAATAAAGTTGGTAAAGAGAGAGCGCAAAATAAGGCCACAGTTCTCCTCCTTCTGGATCGTCAAGGAGACTTGAGGTTTGTTGCAGTCCGCATATCTGACGGTTAGCGTAATTCGCTGTTTTTGTTATGATGGTTGGGCCAGTAATTATTGTCGCTGGACCCACTGCGAGTGGTAAGTCAGAACTAGGTCTAAAATTAGCGAAACGGTTCGGCGGTGTAGTTGTCAACGCTGATAGCCTTCAGGTATATCGCGAACTTAGAATCTTAACTGCACGGCCCGATGCTAAATCGGAAACTGAAGTTTCTCATCGCCTCTATGGGGTAGTCCCCGTCGCCGAAAGGTTTTCGGTTGGTCAGTGGCTTTCCATGGCGCAGCACGAAATCGACTCCATTCACAGTGCCGGTGATGTGCCCATATTCGTTGGGGGCACAGGTTTGTATCTTGATGGTTTGATAAATGGAATTGCAGATATTCCGGAAGTGTCAGCGAAGGTTCGATCGGCAGCGACGAAGCTTTATGAGCATATTGGTGGCATGGCCTTTAAGGCGCGCCTTGCTGAGAGAGATCCCAAGACTGCGGCGCGAATAAACAGCGGCGACAGGCAACGTCTGGTTCGCGCTTGGGAAGTCTTGGAGGGCACTGGACGATCAATTAGTGACTGGCAAAAGGGAAACGGCATAGGTGGTCTCAGCTCGCCTTTCTTGGTGCTGAAAATAATGCCCCAGCGAACTAAGCTTTACCGGCAATGCGATGCGCGCTTTGAGCGCATGTTGGCTGACGGGGTGCTAAACGAGGTTGTAGCGGCGGAGAGCCTCAATCTCGATTCATCTTTGCCGGCAATGAAAGCGCTCGGAATGCAGGCCCTTTTCAGCCATCTGAGGGGCCAAGCGTCTCTCGAGGATACTCGTCAGAAAGTCTGCCAAGCGACACGCAATTACGCAAAGCGCCAGTACACTTGGTTTCGTAATCGACTCGTTGCGGACCTTGAAGTAGGCGATCCAGTTTCTTCTGAAGGAGAGATACTGGAGACCGTTGCTCGCTTTTTATTGACGGCATCGAATCAAACAATTAGCGTCGCGCCACTTCCAGGAACTCCCAACGTTGGTAAGAGTTGAAGGACCGGAGCCACCAGCTCCGGCGTTAGGAGGCTCGCAATGCGTTTTACAGGCAGCGAAGTCGTTATAAAGACCCTAATAGATAACGGCGTCGACGTGATATTTGGATATCCCGGCGGCGCCGTGTTGCCGATTTACGACGCTATTTTTAAACAAAATGAACTCCGCCATATTCTGGTGCGCCACGAGCAGGCCGCCGTCCATGCGGCTGAAGGGTATGCGCGCTCCACAGGGAAGGTGGGCGTGGTATTGGTTACATCTGGTCCGGGGGCTACCAACGCCGTGACTGGGCTTACGGATGCGTTGATGGATTCGATCCCAGTAGTGTGTCTTACTGGTCAAGTTCCAACGCATCTAATTGGTAATGATGCTTTCCAGGAAGCGGACACCATCGGCATTACTCGCCCGTGCACCAAACACAATTATCTAGTTAAGGATGTACACAAACTTTCGCGCACAATCTCCGAAGCGTTTTATGTCGCACGCAGCGGGCGCCCGGGCCCGGTCGTGGTTGATTTGCCAAAGGATGTTGTGAACGCCGAAACGAATTACGAGAAGCTTGGAAAGATTGAGCATCGGAGTTATCGTCCAGTCACTCATGCGGAGCCTAGCGCGGTCGAGGACGCTGTCACACTTGTGGAAAGTGCGGAGCGACCGATCATTTATTCTGGTGGGGGCATTATTAACTCCGGCGACCGCGCCAGCAAGTTACTAAAAGAACTTGCTCGGGTGACTGGTTTTCCAGTCACCAACACGCTTATGGGGCTTGGGGGATATCCTGGCAATGACCCGCAATTCATAGGGATGCTTGGCATGCATGGGACCTTCGAATCAAACATGGCCATGCATGACTGTGATGTGATGATTGCGGTGGGGGCACGTTTTGATGATCGAGTTACCGGACGCCTTTCCGATTTTGCGCCGGTGGCAAAAAAAATTCAAATCGATATTGATCGGTCCTCGATCAATAAGAATGTTTTTGTGGATATCCCTTTGGTCGGGGACGCAGCCAACGTGCTAGAAGCATTTCTCGCTGTCTGGAAAAAGAGGAAAAGTACAACTAATAAGAAAGCAATTGAAAATTGGTGGGAGCAAATTGAACGCTGGAGAAAGGTCGATTGCCTAAAGTATGAAAATTCTCAGAGCACTATAAAGCCACAGTACGCCCTACAACGATTGCATGAACTAACCAAAGATCTAGATGTGTATTTCACTACCGAGGTGGGCCAACATCAGATGTGGGCCGCGCAATTTTTGCGTTTCGATGAACCGCACCGGTGGATGACGTCGGGGGGGCTCGGCACAATGGGGTATGGATTCCCGGCGGCGATGGGCGTGCAAATTGCGCATCCGAAATCGTTGGTCATCGATGTAGCCGGTGAGGCCTCGTTTCTGATGAATATGCAGGAACTTTCAACCGTTACACAGTATCGACTGCCGGTGAAAGTGTTCATCATGAACAATGAATATATGGGTATGGTGCGCCAATGGCAGGAATTTTTCCATGGTGGTCGCTACGCAGAAAGTTACACCGACTCGCTTCCTGATTTTGTGGCTCTTGCAGAGGCATACGGCATGAAGGGACTGAGAGCAACCAAGCCAGACGAAGTTGATGATCTTATTACGGAGATGATTGCCCATGATGGTCCTGTGGTTGCGGACGTAATGGTGGAGAAGATGGAAAACGTGTTTCCAATGATTCCGGCCGGTGCTGGTCACCACGAGATGAAGTTGGGATCAGATGACGATGTGGCGCCTCGTACTGAAGACGGCATGGTGCTGGTATAGATACGTTAAAGGGCGACGACGATAGCATCAAAATCGAGTGAGGTGCTTTACAAGCTCTCCGGCAATTCGCTAGAGTGCGCGCGCGGGCTTGGCCGACAAGAAGTGTAAGTGATACATGGGCGCTGGGGGATAGAAGTGAGCGGGGTAGAGCGCCACACCATCGCGTGTATTGTGGATAACGAGTTTGGTGTGCTTGCACGTGTGGTGGGGCTATTTTCCGGACGTGGTTATAACATTGAAAGCCTAACTGTGGCTGTCGTTGATGTTGAACGGGAATTGTCTCGTATCACCTTGGTGACATCGGGCACGCGGATGATTATCGAGCAAATCAAAGCCCAGCTTGGGAGGCTGGTCCCCATTCATCAGGTTATCGATCTCACAGATGAAGGGCCACACGTCGAACGAGAGCTTGCACTATTGAGGGTAGAGAGCACCGGCGAGAAGCGCGCTGAATCGCTTCGCATAGCAGAGGTCTTTGGTGCTCGAGCGGTTGATAGCACGCAAGAGTCCTTGGTTTTTGAAATCACAGATACGACCGATAAACTGGATTCTTTCATTGACCATATGGGGCCGCTCGGTTTGATTGAAATTGCTCGGACCGGAGTGGTTGCTATCGGGCGCGGGGCTGAAGTCCCATGAGCCCTCACAAAACAGTTGATCAAAAGATAGGAGATGGTTGATGCGTGTTTACTATGATCGCGACGCCGATGTTAATTTGATAAAGAGCAAGAACGTGGCGATTATTGGCTATGGTAGTCAAGGCCACGCGCACGCTTCTAACTTGCGAGATAGTGGGGTTAGCACGGTTAAAATTGCGTTACGTGAGGGATCAGAAAGCGCAACGAAAGCTGAAGGTGCCGGATTTGAGGTCCTGTCAGTAATGGAAGCCGCGAACTGGGCGGACGTAATGATGATGGCTACGCCGGATGAGTTGCAGGCCAGTATATATAAGGACCATCTGCGGGACAAAATGCGAGACGGTGCTGCGCTCGCGTTCGCCCATGGCCTGAATATACATTTTGGCCTAATCGAGCCTCGGCAAGATCTCGACATCTTTATGGTCGCGCCAAAAGGTCCCGGCCATACTGTTCGTAGCGAGTATGAGCGCGGCGGCGGTGTACCTTGCCTCCTGGCGGTGCACCAAAATCCGTCAGGGAATGCCACCGAAATTGGTCTGTCCTATGGCTGTGCTATAGGAGGTGGGCGGGCGGGAATAATAGAGACGAGTTTCAAGGAGGAGTGCGAAACGGATCTGTTTGGGGAACAGGTGGTGCTCTGTGGCGGACTTACTGCTCTTATTACCGCCGGGTTTGAGACCTTAGTGGAAGCTGGTTATGCCCCCGAAATGGCCTACTTTGAATGTCTTCATGAGGTGAAACTGATAGTAGATCTGATCTATGAAGGTGGCATTGCCAATATGCGCTACTCGATTTCCAATACCGCTGAATATGGTGACCACAGTCGAGGTCCGAGAATCATAAATGATGCTGTCCGGACAGAGATGAAAAAAATTCTCGATGATATTCAGTCAGGAAAGTTCACTAGGGAGTGGGTTCTTGAATGCAAAGCCGACCAACCAAGTTTTAAAGCAATGCGAAGACGCGCCGCTGAGCATCCAATTGAGGAAGTGGGTGAGCGCCTGAGATCGATGATGCCCTGGATCAGGGAGCAAGCCCTGGTTGACAAGTCAAAGAATTAAATGACCTAGGCCTTTTTATCGCCTTACAGTTGCGCCTTAGTTGCGAATGTATCGAGGATTGTCTCATAGCTTGAATAAATTGTTGGCCGGGCAGGCGAAAAGAGCGTAAACATTAGTTTAGGGTGTGCCTTTTGAAAGTCTTTGTGACAAAGGGTTAGGCCTTTTGGCCGAAGGCAACACCGGGATTGTGTGCGGGTCAGGTCTAGGGTCGCGCGCGTGAGAAGCCTGGAGAACTTCTTTACCATGGCTGCGCATGGTTTTTTCAGTTGTTTGGCGTTTGCCACAGTGTGGCGAGATCTCTTTGGTACCATTATTGGCGTGTTGGTATCCGCGGTTGGGCGGATATGGGGTTTTGAGTGGCGACTTAGCTTCCCTTGAGCGAGGGCATGACCATTCGCTCAGGGGTCTGTCACCACTTCATTGAGCCCTATCGCGGAAAGTGAGTGTAGCAATGAGCGACAATCACCAAGCTATTTTAGGACGGGAAGGTACTCCAGATATGGAGCACGAGCGCGTGGTTATTTTTGATACGACTATGCGAGATGGCGAGCAATCTCCGGGCGCATCAATGTCGCTCGAAGAAAAACTTGAAATAGCTACTGTGCTTGAGGGGATGGGCGTAGATGTGATCGAGGCCGGATTTGCTATCGCATCCAAGGGTGATTTCGAGGCGATTACCGAGATTTCAAAAGTGATAAAAAACTCAGTGGTATGCAGCTTAGCGCGCTCTGGTTTCAGTGACATTGACCGAGCCAACGAAGCACTTGCTCATGCTCAACGCAAGCGCATACACACCTTTATTTCAACGAGCCCGTTGCATATGCGACACAAGCTACAGATGGAGCCTGAGGATGTTCATCAGGCTGTCGCCGACAGTGTCACCCGTGCCCGAAATTATTGTGATGATGTGGAGTGGAGTCCGGAGGATGGTACTCGCACGGATCGAGATTTTCTCTGCCGAACTGTTGAAACCGCTATTAAATGCGGTGCGCGCACCATCAATATTCCGGATACCGTCGGGTACACGATGCCAGATGAGTTTGCCGCGTTAATAAAAATGCTTCGCGATAGGGTGCCGAATATTGACAAGGCAACGTTGTCTGTCCACTGCCACAATGATCTGGGGATGGCCGTGGCTAATTCATTGGCAGCGGTCAAGGCTGGAGCGCGTCAGGTTGAATGTACGATAAATGGGTTGGGCGAGCGTGCTGGTAATGCAGCAATGGAAGAGATTGTGATGGCGCTCCGGACAAGAAACGATCTGTTGCCGTACGGGACGGGTATTCGAACCGAGAATATTATGAAAGTGTCGCGTCTGGTCGCGGCAGTTACGGGTTTTGTTGTTCAACCCAATAAGGCAGTGGTCGGTGCCAATGCTTTTGCGCACGAGGCAGGTATACACCAAGACGGTATGTTGAAACACTCCGGGACCTACGAAATTATGACACCAGAGTCGGTTGGCCTTAGCAAGTCTACCTTGGTGATGGGCAAGCATTCAGGAAGACACGCATTTAAGACTAAACTGAGTGAGTTCGGGTATGATCTTGGCGATAACGCGCTTAATGAAGCCTTCGGCCGGTTCAAGGATCTTGCGGACAAGAAAAAAGAAGTGTTCGATGAGGACTTAATAGCACTTGTTGACGATGCCGTAGCACGTCGCAACGAGAGAATTCGGGTAACCAATTTGCACTTGAGTTGCGGGATTGGGATCCGTCCAAGTGCTAAGCTTGAGCTAGAAATTGATGGTGAACGTAGCTCGACGACAGCAGAAGGGGATGGGCCTGTCGATGCCGTATTCCGCTGTATAGGAGAGTTGTTTCCCCATCAGGCAGAGTTACAACTTTTTCAGATCCAGGCAGTTACGGGAGGAACTGATGCCCAAGCCGAGGTTGTCGTCCGTTTAGAAGAGAACGGCCGATCGGTAAATGGCCAGGGCGCGGATACAGATACGATGGTTGCGAGCGCACGGGCGTATGTTAATGCGCTTAATAAATTACTTGTCAAACGAGAGAAGACAGCGCCGGCAGCACTTTCCGCCTGAACCATGGTGCACTGAGTAAAATAACCGTAGGGCCCACCGTCCCTGTGGTGCAATTGGTTTTAGGCTTGTCTGGCACGGATTATGGAAGAATGAACTTTGATTAAGG
>PTKD01000111.1 GCA_002938115.1 Alphaproteobacteria bacterium MarineAlpha9_Bin7
TTGCTGCTTTTCAAACGAGTGCCGTGGTGTTTTTAAGCCTCTAGGCGTTTCAGCAGCTTTTCTTTCCATTCCGTTCGAGGTTGAAACCCAGGGTAACCCTGGTAGACTCGTTCGGTTTGCCGTGAAATCTCATCATCCGTCAAATTGAGGTCAAGAGGATCACTGATCGGTTGTTCAACATACCAGGGGCTATCAACGAATATTTCCACGCGATTCCCTTCTGGGTCTTTGAAATAAAGCGACCAAGCAAGTCCATGATTGATTGGAGCTAAATTAGAAATATCAGGATTCCCAGTTAACAGATCACGAAATTCACGTAATAGAGTTAAGGAGTCGACCCGAAAAGAAATTTGATTCAGTATTCTAATGCCATGCGCGCCATTACGGCCGGATGCCAAAACCAATTGGTGATGTTCATTTGCATCTCTGCTCATAAAGACTAGCTCTCTTTCAGGCAAGGTTCCACGATCCGTAACTACCAACCCAAGCATGGTACGATAAAATTTTTCCATCCGAGCCAAATCATGCACATAAAGACCAACATGGCTGAACATTATTTTTGGTACATTTGCCATGGAATATTCCTCGATACTAACCATACACTACGATCACCAATTATATCCTTACATTTGGTGTGCCGTATTCAAAAAATTGAGTGGCAGACCAGCCCTCGGCCAATCGCAGGCAACCAACTGTCCCTGCCACGATAAAGTGAGGAAGGCGGTGCGTAAGCCTTCTCCGCCGAAGCAAATGTTTGTTGTGTAGGGGTCATCGGTTTCTAAAAAGTCGGTAGTGCCACCACTCGGTCGAGCAATCGTAATTCCTCCTGTCATCAGTGTTGCGACACAAATATTTCCATTAGCTTCCACAGCAAGAGAGTCGAAACGGCGAAATCCCCCATCACAGGTTACTAGACGGCCACCATTCAGTGATTGAGGGAAGGGTAATTTCTCTACAATCCCATCCCCAATTATAGAAAAGTCGTAAAGGCGTGCACCCTCGGTTTCGGCCACATAGAGAGTCTTTTCGTCTGGCGACAGTCCAATGCCGTTTGGAGTAGTAATCGGTTGTATAACCTCCTTTATTTCTCTTCCGTCTGGGCGCGCCCAGTACACAGCTCCTCGATCCATGTCCCGTGATCTAGACTTTCCGAGATCGGTAAACCACATATTTCCCTTTTGATCGAAAACTAAATCGTTTGGCCCGTTAAGCTTGTGGTTGCCGCATCTGTCGTAGAGTCGTTCTACGCTTCCGGTGGCAAGATCCACTCGCTCGATACGTCCGGTGTCGTAGTCATCCGCTTGGCGAATCGGCCGAATTCGGCCGGATAGGGAATCTTGTTCCCATTCAAAGCCGCCGTTGTTGCAGATATAGCAGGCCCCATCTGGGCCGATTGCCGCACCATTTGGGCCACCGCCGGTTTTAGTTATGATTTCCGTTCGGCCGTCCGATAGAACGCGTGTGAGAGTGCCTCGCGCGATTTCTACTAAGATTACTGATCCGTCCGGCATAGCTATCGGGCCTTCCGGAAAATGCAGGCCAGTGGTGATGATACGGACTTTTTTCATTAATTCTCCTAGTGCAGTATGCTGTTGAGGCTGTTGGCAAGTATGTGGAGCGGTCACATATGTAGCCCAAACGATAATTGAATCATCGGAATTGGCAATGCTCAATGGGCACTATCCACTTACCGTTTTAAGTATGAACGATGTTTGCTTCTCGTTCGTTCGTACGCAGGAAGTCAACCAAAAAATAAGAAAGATTGATCATCAAAATTGGTTGTATGCCCGTGCGAGCGTAGTTTATACAGGGTTAAGAAGTGTTTATTTCGGGTTTAAAGAATTCACCCATGATTTGGTTTAGCTGGAGTGTTTCTGAAGCGGGGTACGAGGCCCGGGACGGAGCCCTGTTGGCCAGGAGCCCACCTAAGGTCCGGGCTGTTGTGTGTCTGAAAGACGACTTCGCTGAGAAAATATGTTTGGATTTCATAGCACTTGACGGCAGTCCCGAAAGCATAACCAATTTTGCAAATCAATATGGCTTGTTGAGAAATCATTCTCCCCAGTCCGAGCCTTTGGTTCTTTGGGTTGAAGAAATTAAAGCCATGCGCGACGTTCTGTTGGCAACAAATGAGGGCCGTTTCGCGGAGGCATTAGAAAAGTATACCATTGGTTATGCGAGGCAGCGTGGAGCAAAGGCGGGGTTTGCTCCAAACGTCACAAATTCTGAGTTCGAGTTTCGATGTGTGGCCCTTGATCTTGCGTCTTGGTTTTGGTTGCAAATAGGACAAAATTTGCGAAACAGACAAGTTGGCAGATGCCGAGAGTGTGGAAGCTTATTTTTTAAAGGCGGCGGGAAAGGAACCCGTAGAGCACAGAGTCGTAAAACGAAGCAATTTTGTACTCCTGGATGCAAGGTGCTTTATAACAATCGAATTTCCGTGGATAAGAAGAAACACCTAGACCAAACTCATCACGCAGCTGTTTAGAAAAATGCTGAGTGGCATACCCTTTACGTCAGGTTTTCTCGGTCTAGGGTATTCAGAGAACGAATTGCGGGTGCAATTGTACGGTAAATTGCAAACTTTAAAAGTTTGGCCTTATTTTTGCTTGATCATAGCGGATAATAGAATAGAACCGATACATTGCTTATGAGGGGATGAATCTAGCATCCTCCGTTCAACATGGTCGTTACCGGCGCGTCTTCCGACCCACTTTACCGTCTTCATGGCTTGCTATCGGGGTTAGTGGCAACGTTGCCTTTAAGAGCTTGATGGTTTGGTTGTGGGGTAGGCGTCGGGATGACTCAAACATCATCGGTGAGAGAAGAGCGGCAGCTCGGCGTGAAAGAGTTGCTGGCATTTATTGGTATGGCACTCGGCATGTTTTTGGCAGTGTTAAATATTCAAATCGTCGGCAGTTCTTTTGATCAGATTAAGGCAGGTTTATCCGCCGGGCCAGAGGAAGTTAGTTGGGTTTTGACGTCGGCACTAATTGCTGAAGTAATTATGATTCCGATGTCGGGCTGGCTATCTAGATTGATGTCGACGCGATGGTTGTTCACGGGCTGTGCACTCGGATTTGGCGCCGCGAGTATTGGATGTGCTCAAGCAACAAGCATTGAACAGATGATATTTTTTCGCGCTGCACAGGGATTTATGGGGGGTGGCCTGGCTCCTATGATTTGGGCTGCCATATATATTTCCTTCCCGAAACGTTATCAAAATTATCTTTTGGCAATAGTTTCTTTGTTGGGCACTAGTGCAGTCGCTTTAGGACCAAGCCTTGGCGGATGGATAAGCGAAGAAGCATCTTGGCCTTGGCTTTTCTACTTTAGCGTCCCCTTCGCCGCTTTATCTGCACTTATGGTTTTTCTCTTCTTAGATGTTGATAGGCCCGATTGGTCAATTGCTGAGGAGATTGATCTCCTTGGAATATTGCTAATGGCCACATTTTTTATGTGTTTGCTCGTAGTGCTGGAGGAGGGCCGACGGGAGGATTGGTTTGCATCACGGCTAATTGTGGTTTTGTCTATCACCTCTGCCATATCGGGTTTTCTTTTTGTTTGGCGCGAACTGACCTGTTCAAAACCACTGATTGATCTGCGGGTGTTTGGATATTTCAATTTTTCGCTGGGGGCGTTTTATGTTGCGGTATTTGGTGCTGGCATGTTTGTGCCCCTTTACTTGTTGCCTTTGTTTTTGTCGCGGATCATAGGATTAAATACGTGGCAAATCGGCTCTATGCTTGTAGTCCTCGGTGTCACGATGATGGTAACGGGGTTTTGTATGCCACTTCTAATGCGATTGTTCAGTCTACGGACGATCGCAATTGTTGGTTTCAGTATGATGTCGCTTGGTACTTGGTATCAGGCGCAACTTAATTTCAACACGGGATTCGTAGAACTTCTGCTTCCTCAAGTTTTGCGAGGTGCGGCTACGCAAATGTGTTTTTTATCTATGATGGGTCTTGCCGTGGGCTCTTTACCAGAGCATCAGGTAAAAGCGGGCACCGCGTTATTCCAACTTACTATGCGACTTGGTGCCGCCGTGTGTGTGACCATCGCCAACAATTATTTGTTTATTCGAACTCGACATCACTATCATGAAATTCGTGAGTCAATCGCTGTTGGAGATCCTATGGCCAAAGAAACCTTAGGTCTTCTCGAGGCAAGTGGTTCCCGTGCGTTGGGAGAGTCTCCGTGGGCACTTATGGCTTCACTTCAGAGGTATGCTGCGTTAGGTGAACGTGAGGCAATGATCTTGGCCTTTAACGAAGTGACGACAGTCGTGGCCCTGTGTATCGCCGCAACTTTGATATTCATGCCGTTGATAGGGAGAGGTCGTCGACCTTCAACGGGGCCGGTATAGGAAGAAGTTGTCTCCACGGTGCATTGGCCGTTCAGCAACCTGACGTCGTGTTTGACCCCATTTGTCCGAGAGATTGCCGGCGGAGCGCAAGTCCGGGACGGGCACCTGTGGCGGCGCCATTCTCCCACACCGCGCGACCATTCACCATCACGAGATCAATGCCCTCTGCTGCTCGGGTTGGTGCTTCGAATGTTGCGCGATCAATCACGGTTTTTTGATTGAATAACACCAGATCAGCGTATGACCCGACGTTTAACTTGCCTCGTTCCATAAGCCCAAATTGTGCTGCCGGTAAACTCGTCATACGGCGTACAGCCTCCTCTAGTGTAAATAGGCCACGCTCCCGCGCGTAGTGACCTAATACCCTAGGGAAGGTGCCCCATAGTCGTGGATGCGGATGATCATCGTGAGGTAAGCCATCCGATCCGATCATTGCTTTGGGATGTGACAGGATTCGTTGGACATCGTCTTCGCTCATCATGAAGTAAATTGCGCCAGCTGGTGCCAGAGCCCGGGCGGCTGTTATGAGATCGCATCCCAATTCTTCGGAGATATGGGACAGATCTTGACCTGCCATTTCCGGGTGCGGCTTAGACCAAGTGACCACAATCCTAGAGGCTGTCTCTAGTCGTTTCACTCCAAGCACTGTGGAGCTCGCCACGTAAGGATACACGTCAAAAGCGATTGCTTGGTAATTGCTTGCTTCGTCAATCATTCTGAGGGTTTGTCGTGAGCGTCCGTGATTGGATATTCCACCAACTTTATGATGAGAAATCACGATGGGTACATTGGCATCACGGCCGATACGAAAACTTTCTTCAAGTGACTGCTCAATATGATCTCCTTCGTTACGCATGTGGGTGGTGTGTATCCCGCGTGCGTCACGAATTGATTTCGCAAGTTCTATCACCTCTGACGTTGGTGCGGCAGAAGCTGGCTCGTAATAAAGCCCGGTACTCATGCCGATTGCACCGGCCTCGAGCGCGTGATCCAGTTGATGGCGCATACTTTTTATTTCCTCGCCGGTAGCAGGGCGCTCAAGATTATCCATCGCGCCAATTCGTAGTGTCGAATGGCCAACTTGAGCAGCTAAATTTACCGCTGGGGGCTCGTTGTCGAGAGCATTTAAATAAGCGGAAAAGTCGGGAAATAAAGACTCAGGCCGATCAGCAATCAAGTCGAGTGGAGGCGGCAACAACTTGCTGGTAAGCGGCGCTAAACTAATACCACAATTTCCAGTGATTACAGTTGTGACCCCTTGGCTGATTTTGCAAGCCATTATGGGATCTGATAGTACGGCGCGGTCGTCGTGGGTATGAACATCGATAAATCCCGGTGCTACGGCCCTAGCATTCGCTTCAATTTCCCTACTGCCTGAGACTTCAGACAGATCTCCGATGGCGACGATCTTGTCGTTGGTGATGGCGACGTCACCGTACGTGGCAGGTGATCCAGTTCCGTCGATCAAATGCGCGGATCGAATGACAACGTCAGCGTGTCTAAGATTCGGTTTTGCCATTTTTTATCAAAGTTATTCAGTATTTTTAAGTGAGGTGTTATCCGTCCGACGTTTGACAAAGTTTGACATTACGGCTTGAGGTTCCCCGCTTTCGTACGCTTCGCGCACATACCGAATAGCCGCATTGAATACATCATCGAATCCCGCTTGTGTCACGTGCCGGTACCGCTGTTTTGTGAGTCGAAAAGCACCTGGTGGTTGTTCGGCCAATTCGTTGGCCATCTCGACCGCCGTGTCTACTACCTTATCGTGAGCCACTATCCGGTTCAGCAAACCCAACTGAAGGCATTCTTCGGCGTGGACGAATCGCGCGGTTAAAGAAAGTTCAACGGAACGAGCATGCCCAAAATAAAGGCTTAATAGATACGACCCTAGAACGCTTGCCAGCCCTGCCTTGATTTCGGGTTGGCCCATGCGTGTGCCTGAATGACCAACGCGTAGGTCACATAGCAACGCGAGTTGAAGGCCCGCGCCAGCCGCCACGCCGTTAATTGCGCTGACACATGGTTTGTCGAGGTCGCGCAGCGCTGCAAAAGTATGCCGAGTTTGCTCCATCCATTTTTCGGCATCCCCAGATGCAAAACTGGCCGCTTCGTCTAGGTCTTGGCCCGCACAAAATGCGCGATCACCTGCACCCGTGATTGCCACTCCCCGTATGCCGTTGTCATCATTTACTGGCGATAAAACTTCGGCGAGCTCATTGCGCATTTTTGCGGTTACTGCATTTAAAACTTTTGGGCGCTTCAGATATACTAAGAGGATACCGTCGCAATGCTTTAGTTCTAGAGTTTGGAGGTTGTCCATCATCATGATGTGCCACACCGTTTGTAAAACAATTCAATCACCCGTTCCTCAGCAGTCCCATGTGTTCGCTACAACCGCGATTTTTCTTGAAGGTAAACCATTTTGACTGGCTAAAGAATACGTATGCCGATTTTTGTCTGTATTGGGCTGCGACATTCCATGTTTAATCTCTATTTGGTACGTTGCAACGGTTCATTTTTTGTAAAGGCATGCCTTATTTTTGTTGGCAAGGATATAATCGGAACTAATGTGTCCCAATGCGATCAATTAC
>PTKD01000112.1 GCA_002938115.1 Alphaproteobacteria bacterium MarineAlpha9_Bin7
TACGCGATGATATCTGGGTGAAGTTGTGGGGTAATATGTCGTTTAATCCGATCAGTGTGCTTACCGGAGCGACCCTTCGTGAAATCGGAACCGACCCTGGTGTCCGTGTTGTAGTGCGGAGGATGATGGCCGAGGGGCAGGAAATCGGCGAGGCGCTGGGCGTGAGATTCCGGGTAGATTTAGAAAAACGAATTAACGGTGGTACAGAGGTTGGCGACCATAAAACTTCGACGCTGCAGGATTTGGAAGCTGGCAAACGTCTTGAGCTCGACGCGATACTTGGCGCAGTGTGCGAGATGGGGCGACTTGTAGGAATAGAAACCCCCGCAATGGATATGATCAATGCCCTCACGCGCCAGCGTGCTACGATAGCAGGATGCTATCCCGGAGATTAGTTTGATCTATTAATATCCAAGCGCGCAGCCGTCCTTGCGCGGGTCAGACCCACCAGTCAATACGCCAGTTTCCCAATTGATCCGTATTGCCTGCCCGCCGCCAAGTGCGGCGTCTGCTTGCACTACATCGTGGCCGAGCGAACGTAAACCCTCCGCCACTTCAGGTTTTATGCCTCGTTCCACTTGGAGCTGGTTTGCAAATGCGAAAACACGCGGGGCGTCCAACGCTTCTTGGACGTCCATGTCATAATCTAAGATGTTTGTCGCAAAATGAACATGGCCAACTGGCTGATAATGCCCGCCCATTACGCCAAAAGGCATGACTGGCCGACCATTTTCTTTCATCATTCCGGGGATGATTGTATGCATTGGTCGTTTTCTTGGAGCGATACAGTTTGGGTGAGATGGATCAATTGCAAAGCTGGCGCCGCGGTTGTTAAACAGAACTCCTGTTTGTGCGTCCAGTAAGCCACTCCCAAAGGAATGGAATATTGAATTTATGAAAGAAATCGCATTTCGGTGCTCATCCACCACGCTGAGGTACACTGTGTCTGCATGTGATGTTTCACCTGGTGCAGGTAGCTCTGGCATCGCTTTCTCCGTGTCGATGATACGGCGTAGGTCTTCGGCGTAATCGTCCGAAAGCAAATGGTCTACTGGTACCTCGGCTTGAGTGGGGTCTGCCAAAAAAGCTTCGCGATCTCTGAAGGCAAGCCGTGTTGCTTCAGCTTCTAAATGTAAACGTTCAATGCCAAGGGGGTCGAGCGATCGCAGATCATAACCACGGAGTATATTGAAGATCTCGAGCGCGATGATGCCCTGGCCATTGGGAGGGCACTCGACTATCTCGTACCCACGATAATTCGTGGATATTGGGTCCACATAGTCCGCCTCTGTGGTTGCGAAGTCATCCATAGTGTGCAGACCGCCTTTACCCCTCAAGTAATCGACCATCCGCTCTGCGGCTTCGCCCTCGTAGAAACCAACGGCTCCTCGGTCAGCTATCAAGCGCAAGGTTTTCGCTAAGGCGAGTTGATGGTGAAGGTCACCGGCGTTTGGCGCTTTTCCATTGGGCAGAAAGATCTGGCGGGAATTTTCATCCGCCATGAGTTTTTCCGCATTTCGTGCCCACGCGCTGGCAATAACGGAGTAAACGGGGTAGCCACTCTCTGCCAATTTAATTGCGGGTTGAAGGCACGCATCGAGGTCTTTTTGGCCGTAATCGTTGGAAAGCTTCTGCCATGCCGCTATGCAGCCTGGCACTACTACTGCATGCGGGCTTTGGAAATCGATTAATGTTAAGTTTTTTTCCTGAAACCAACCAACCTCGGCTGCTGCCGGTGCTTTCCCCGAGCCATTGATCGCGATGACATCACCTCCACCAGGTGAATACAGTGCAAAGCAGTCGCCACCTATGCTGGTCGAATGTGGTTCCACTACACCAAGGACCGCCGCCGCGGTAATCGCAGCGTCGACCGCATTTCCCCCAGTCCTTAACATGTCGATTGCGGCGAGAGTTGCAGCGGGGTGTGAAGTGGCCGCCATGGCCTCGGTTGCGTGTACTGGTGAACGGCCAGGAAGTTGATTATCGCGCATGTTTTCCTCCAACAGGGCAACTAGAAACTTAGGGCCGGGTCGTTAGGTCGGCAAGGGACGGCGTATTCTTTATCCTATATATTCTGTATTGCCTATTGCGATTGACTTAGCGGAGACGAATCCACACACTTCCATGTTCCTCCATGTCATGGTTTGTAATTTGCAACATTATGTGCGGGCCGGGAGCGACTCAGGCTGTTCGGGAGTTATTCGCTGTACAATCAGTGTTGCTGCCACGTAGGTTTGTTAGCACTTCGGTGCGTGTGGGGAAATCGGCTTAACCATGTTGGTGTATAATTTGGCCCACACACGTACAGGCGACAAAGGTAGTGCCGTTAACATCTCAGTAGTGGCCTACGACCGCGGACGCTACGATCATTTAGCATGCCACCTGACCTCGCAAATGGTGATGTCACAATTTAAGCATATCGCAGAAGGACCTGTTACACGTTATGACTTGCCGAAGATAAAGGCGTTTAATTTTGTAATTTTAGGCGCTCTCGGCGGTGGAGTTAAAACAAACATGTCGGTGTATTTGCATGGCAAAAGTTTGAGTTCCCTTATGCTGGGTATCGAAGTCCCGGACCTCGCGGATAATCAGGCCGAGGGCCAATTCCGTTAGGCCAATGGATTTAAAAAGAATTCTGATCACTGGAGCGGCTGGATCGATCGGCAAAAGCTTGAGGGCGGGCCTAGTGGGTCATTACCAACTCATCCGTTTGTCAGACATTGTTGATATAGGTGCCGTGGGGCCTGGAGAGGAGCCAAATCATGCGGATTTGGAAATCCTTTCCGACGTAGAAACAGCCTGTGCGGGGATGGATGCCGTAATACATCTAGGTGCGGTCGCGAGCGAGGCTGGATTTGATACGATTTTAGGGCCAAATATCATTGGTGCGTACAATCTATTTGAGGCAGCTCATAGAAGTGGTGTGAAAAGAGTTATCTTCGCTAGCTCAAATCATGCCGTCGGGTTGTATGAGGTAGGCACGCCTCTTGGCGTTGTGGAGGCGGTGCGCCCGGACGGCTTCTATGGTGCAGCGAAGGCGTTTGGGGAGAGTTTGGCAGTTCTGTACCACAAAAAGTGGGGATTGGAATCGGCTAGTTTGCGTATTGGCAGTTTTCTGCAATATCCAACTGAGGTTCGCCACTTAAGCACTTGGCTCAGCCCACGTGATATGGTGCACCTTGTACGCTGCTGTTTGGAGGCTTCGGAACTTGGTTGTGCTGTTTTGTACGGCGTTTCGGCAAATACACGAAATTGGTGGAACAATCCCGAAGCTGAGCGTCTTGGATATCGCCCACAGGATAATGCAGAACGGTATGCAAAAATAATTGAAAACTCAGCCTTACCCATCGAGAACACTGATCCAGCGAAACGGTACATGGGCGGGTTTATAGCTGCGGTGGATTACGGGAAGACAAATCAAGGATGAGAGACGGACCTGTCGAAGTTCCGGAAACTGAGGCAGCGGGCGAAATTTATTCGCTTTACGAAGACATGAAAGCTGCAATGAACGTCGGCATAGTTAATTTGGTTTATCGGCGGATGGCTACGGTTGATGGTTTGCTGGAGTGGGTTTGGAGTGCGTTTCGCCCGGCGTTGGTCTCGGGCGATGTAGAGCGGGATTCAATGTCACTAAAGTCAGAATTTGAATGGCCATCCCTGCCAGAGATTCCGGCCCCCGCGCTTCCACTTCTTGGTTTAGGTGATCCAGAAATAGTGGCTATAAGTCGTGTTCTTGACAATTACAATCGGAGCAACAGTTTTAATCTCTTCCTCTTTACCGCCCTCGTGCAATGTTTGGAATCAGGTGGTCCACGCGAAGAGCTCCGCCGTGTGGACACACTAAATTTGTCTGACAAGCTGGAGCATTTGCCCCCAATCGTTGCCATGGGAGATATGTCCAAAGAAACGGCAACATTGATTAGGGCCATGAGCGCGCCAATAGCGCCTGTAAACAAGCCAATGATCCCAAGTTTGTTTCGTCATCTCGCGAACTGGCCAGGATTTTTGGCCCTAGTTGCGCCGCATATTATCCACATGATTAGCTCCGGTGAGCTCCCGATTGTGTCAAACAATGTTCAAAATAGCGCGATCCGAGCGGCACATAGCCTTAGCCAAAAAATGAGCATCCCGGTTGGTTTGTCGACGCCGGATGAGATTACGCAAGCATATTGGCTTGATGAGTGGCGGGCATACATATCCAAACCGATCCCCGAGATGATCGCAATTGGTTATGCGCTTAGGTATGCTCTGCCAAACGCGTGAGTGCATTATGTTGGTGGAACATAAAAGATTTGGAGAACTAGGCCTGACCTTCATCCCACTTTTTATAGTCTGAGAGAGATTTATCGCTCGCCGGATATAGACCGACAATCGAGCGACCCTTTGTGACCTCTGCACGCACAAACTGTTCATATCGTTCCTGGTTCGGCGCATCTTCAGCAATCTCGTTTGCGAGCGCATTCGGAATGACAACGACACCGTCTTTGTCGCCCGCCATAATATCGCCTGGGAAAATGGCCACTCCGGCGCAGCCAATTGGCACCTGCACTTCCACTGCGTATAAACCTGAAACGCTGGCCGGGGCTGCGCGAGAGGCACAGTATATCGGAAAGTCCATGGCTTCTAGGTCACCCGAGTCCCGGACAGCGCCGTCGGTAACGACCGCCGTAACTCCTCGAACTCGTAAACGTTCCGCCAAAATATCTCCAATGGTTCCTGCTGTGACATTGGCGCATGCGTCGTTTACAAGGCAGTAGCCAGCCGGTGTAGTTTCAATTGCGCTCCTCTGCGGATATTCCGGATCTCCGAGAATTGCCATGTCGTCTACATCTTCTCGCATTGGAATATTACGAAGCGTAAAGGCTGGTGCTACAAAACTAGCGGTCCCAGGGTGCAACGGTTTAACTCCATTAAGGTAGCATCTTCGGTAACCTCGCTTGTACAGTTGCGTTGCAATCGTGGCAGTGCTGACCTTGGCAAGGCGGGTTAACATCTCTGGATCTATGGTCAGAGCATTTGTGTCGTTCATGGTGTTATATCTTTGTGAATGGCGACGTCGAGATTATCAGCGTTGGGAAGGTTCTCTTTGCTAAGCCCATACAGATGAAGGCAGTTATCCCAGAGAATTTTGCGTTTTGATTCCAAATTTACACCAGGAAGGTCCAGAAAAGTCCGCGTACCATTTGGGAACGGACCATCTGCATGTGGGTAGTCAGTAGACATGACGATATTGTCGTCTCCAATTTCGTCAATGACTACTCGAAGCAGTTCTTCATCGACGTCCGTGCCGATATAACATTGACGTTTAAAATAGTCACTCGGCAGTGCGTCTAATCGGATGGTTTCTCCCCCGCCGTATTTTTCCCATTGATCGTCGAGTCTGCTGAGCCACCATGGCAGCCATCCGCAGTTGCCTTCCAAAAAACCAACCCGCAGATCGGGAAAGCGTTTCAGTACTGCTCCTGCGGTCATCGCTCCTAGCGCAAGCATAAGTTCCATTGGAAATGCTGCAGAATGGTTTAAGGTTCGGAAATTTGGGTTGTCGCGGAAGCGGTTGCTAACGTAGTCTTCGCTCGCGCCGCCACTTGTACCATGAAACAAGAGCGGGACCCTTAGATTCTGAATCTCTTTCCAAAGGGGATCGCATTCGGGAGCGTTCATATAACGACCCTTCACCGGCATCGGTAAAACCACCACGCCCACATGGCCCTTTTCTGATACGGCGCGCCTTGCCTCTTCGGCGGCCAACTCGGGATCATGTAGTGAAACAATGGCTGCCGGTTTAAGTCTCACGGAATTTATAGCGCAATAATCAGATAACCAATCATTGAACGCTCTGCAATACGCGGTTGCCAGTGCACCAGGTAGTTTGTCAATTGAAACGACCATGTGCGCGAACGTCCGAAATACGATGGCAACGTCAATCCCTTCAATATCCATGGCTTCCAGAGCAGAGCCTGCGTCGTACCCACGTTTTTTGATCGGTGCGTATAATGTTTCGGTAGGAGCGTCCAAAAATTTCTGCACTTTAGTGACTTCATCCGATAGAGCCCAAGGCGGGATCAACTGACCTTGCACTCGCCAATGAGGAAAGTTTGCGGGGCTCCATCCCAAGTATTCTGGTCGCTGATCAAAGAACTCTTCCTGCATATAGTCCTCGTACAGTGCACCTGTTTCGATGACGTGCAGGTCGGAGTCCATGATTTTGTAGCCGTCTTTCATAGGTGCATTTTAGTGCCGGAAAATAAGGTTGCAGCAGCTTTATCCATTTTATTCTTTAAGATCCGCTCTCAAAGGTGTTGGTTGATTGCAGTTTAATGTTCGTGTGCCGCTGTAAAGGACACTTCATGCTTTATTCATGAACGAAGATGCAGCGGTTTGTAGTGTTACCCCTAGTGACCTCGAAATACTGGCTCTCGTTTTTCCATGAATGCACGCCTGCCTTCCTTGTAATCGTCGCTATCAAAGATGGCACGAATGTTATTTTCTAAGTTTTTCAGATCACGTGACGCCGGATCTTTAAGCCCTTCGTTTACGGCAGCTTTGGCGGCTTGGATGGTCAATGGCGCGTTTGCACTAAGTTTCTCGACGTAGGTGCGGACTACCTTTTCCAAGCCTTCACGCGGGACAACCTGGTTCACTAAGCCTATGCGAATTGCTTCCGCTGCATTCAGGCGCCGAGCGGATAATAAAATATCCTTGGCCGAGGACGGGCCTACTAAATCGCTTAGCCCCTTTAGTCCGTCAAACCCGTATCCCA
>PTKD01000113.1 GCA_002938115.1 Alphaproteobacteria bacterium MarineAlpha9_Bin7
ATGAACGCCCGCTGCGGTTCGCGCACAAACGACACGATCTAATCCCAATTTCCATTGATGATCCACGCGAAATTAAATTGCCCGAAGTAGGTCTTTTGGCGGTGCGTGATTTGGAGACAGGAAAACGTCTTGTGGTCGACACCGCCAGTGCTGCGGTTCGTGAACGTTATCGAGATCACTGGGAAACTTCTGTGGCACAGCGTCGAAGCCTGTTTTATGCGCTCGGATTGGATGTAGTGGAGTTGTCTACAGACCAGCCATTTTTCCCACCATTACTCGGCTTTTTTCATCGGCGGCAGCGTCGGCTGGCACAAGGCCGTTGAGAATGGAGGCAACTATTTCGGTAGTAGGTCGTGCTGCATCCGTGGCGATAGGGGCGTGGCTTTTGGTATCGGCAGCCACAGAAATATCAGCTGCGGAACAGGCTTCTCCTGAGATGGAGCTCCGAACTCTAGTTGAGGAGGTCGAACTTGTGGTGAGTGCGGACCACAAAGAGATTAGCATTTCTGATCAACTAACGTTGAGAGTGACAGTGTTTACGCCCCAGGGCCGGCTTGTTGCGTTCCCGAACATAAGCAAGAATTTGGGCCCTTTTCGTGTTGTTGGCCACACATCAGTCCGTCCTCAGGCAAAATCCGATATGGAACGCGAGGAATGGCGGGAGGAATATTTGCTCGAGGCGGATTCAGTCGGTGAGAAAAATATTCGAGCAATGACGATTACTGTGAGTGAATGGGTGAGTTCAATGTCCGTAGCTTGTCGCCTTCTAATTAGAGGAGTGCGTGACCAAGCAGATAAGTGTGAACTCAACGTGAATTCGGATATGCGAGAGCTTCCACCCGAGACCATGACGGTGAAAACACCACCGCTCACTTTTTTTGTTACGACAGTGCTGGCGGATGACGCAGATATTACTTCTCCGCTCGAGATTGCACCTCCAGTATCGTTACCGAAGGTGCCGACGCCACTCTGGTTTTGGGCATTATGTGCTGGAGTATGTGCTTCCGTCGGACTGTTGATTTGGCGGTTGCTGCATCGTAAGCAGGAAGAAATGGTTGACATTGCTGTTTTGGGTAGTCCTGCGCACCTTGCGGTTCTTGCGATTTTGCAAAAGTTAAGACAGGAGACAATCTCTGGGCCGGCTGCAGTGGATGTTTTTTATGTACGTCTTAGCCAGGTTTTACGTCGATATGCGCTTTGGAGATTCGGGATTAGCGCACCGTATCAGACAACGGAAGAGCTTATGAGGGTGGTCGCTAGTTCTAAAGGTATTTTAGCGGAGCACCGATCTTTTGTAGGAAGGTTTTTCCGTCACTGCGACGCAGTTAAATTTGCTCAGCACCATCCAACAGACTTGAGCCGATACAACTTCATAGATGAAGCTGTGACGTTCGTCACGGTTACAGCGGATGATACGGTTCTCATTCCATCGGAAGAAGGAAAGTTGTCGTGAGGTTTGGGGATCCAACCATGTTGGTACTTTTGGCGTTGGTTCCCGTGCTTTTGTTTGTGCATATTTGGCGGCAGGACCAAGCATCCATCAGCTTTCCGGGCTTGCGAAGCATCGTGAAAGCCGGGACAACTTGGGCAGTTCGTCTTCAGCCCTTGCTTCCGGTACTTCGAACGATTGCATTGGCAGCCTGCGTCGTCGCGCTTGCGCGGCCTCAATGGGGAGTTGAAACAACCAACATTTATAGTGAGGGGATAGCTATTGCGATGGTCGTTGACATATCAACGAGCATGGGTGCGATTGACCTTGAGGTCGATGATGAGAAGGTTAATCGATTGGATGTTGTCAAAGGCGCATTTCGCGAATTTGTGGAGGGCGATGATAAGGAAGTGACGGGACGCGAGGGCGACTTGATAGGCATGTTTACTTTTGCCCGTTATGCGGATTCGTTGAGTCCTCTCACATTAGATCACAAAGCTTTGGTAAAGGTCCTTGAGGAAGTTGAGATCGTTGGGCTACCCGAGGAGGATGGTACTGCGATCGGTGATGCACTGGTTTTAGCCGCCGAGGAGCTGCGGAACGCGGCTGCATCGAGCCGAGTTATGATTCTGTTGACTGACGGCAGCAACAACGCGGGCGATACCAGCCCAGTCGATGCAGCCCGTGTCGCCGAAGCTTTTGGCGTTAAGGTGTATACCATTGGCGCCGGGAGTCAGGGGCAGGCAATGATGCCTCAAATCAATCGTGACGGAAGCATTACGTACCATCCGACCCAAGTATACATTGATGAATACATGCTTACCCAAGTTGCGGAACTTACCGGGGGACGTTATTTCAGAGCTACAGACCGCGAGGGCCTGGAGGCGATTTACACAGAAATTGATCGGCTTGAGACCTCAACCAATATTGGTGAGCAATACCAGCGTTATATAGAGGGATTCCCCTGGGTTTTGGCTTTTGCCCTGATGCTATTGCTCTCCGAGGTGACCTTGGCCACGACCCGCTTGCGCAGGATTCCTTAGTTAAATGGAGATACAATTCAACTCACTGATTTTTAGTGTTACGGCCCTGTCTGTGCCATTTGTACTGGGTCTTTATGTACGGTGTTTCCGACATCAGAAACGGGCTCTTGGGGAATTTTTCGGACGTCGGAGTCTTGAGAGATACCTGGCAAATGGGCGACGTCGCTGGACGCGGGCGGTTTGTGTAATCATTGCCTTTTTGCTGCTTACCGTGGCAGTTTCCCAGCCGCAGTGGGGTAGTCAAATTGAGGACGTGCCCCGTCGTGGCCGAGATATCGTTTTCCTCCTTGACGTGTCGACCAGTATGTTAGCTGAAGATTTATCCCCGAACCGACTGTCGGCAGCGAAGGCAATGGTGGCACGACTGGTCGACGAATTGCGTGAGGAAGGTGGGCATCGCTTCGCCTTGATTACGTTCGCGGGCCGGGCCAACCTGCAGAGCCCACTTACGCACGATTATGCTTTCTTCCAGCGTAAGCTCGACGAAACGACTACTGATAGCGCGGCTAGAAAAGGGACTCAGATCGGTGATGCGCTACGCCAGGTAGTAGAAGGTTTTGCGGGAATCGACCCATCGTATACCGATATAATTCTTATATCGGATGGTGAGGACCATGACAGTTTTCCGCGTGAGGCTGCGCAAGTGGCTGCAGCTGCGGGAATAGCGTTGCATGCGGTCGGCCTTGGAGATTCCGTCGATGGTGCACCGGTGCCAGATCCGAATAAGCCTGGGGAATATCTAACGTATCGAGATGAAGAAGTAATTTCGCGCATGGACCCAAATTTGTTGCGAGAAATTGCTCTTATTGGTGGCGGAAAAGTACTAGCTGCTGGGCTTGCACCAGCGGATCTTGTGGGACTTTACCGCTCTGAAATTGCTCCGAAGGAACGGCGGACTATCGATGCCACGGCTACCGAGCGTCCTATAGAACATTTTCATTGGTTTGTACTGATGGCGTTGGTTTTACTGGGGGCCGAAATGCTGATCCGCGACCCACGGGAGGAAACGTGAAGGCTATGCACTCTGTCGGTCAAAATGTTCTGCTATTTGGGACGGTATGGTTATTGTGTGGATTCATAGGGGGTGATTCAGCACATCAATTAGTGGAGAACGGAAACACCTTTTATGCTGAAGCTCGTTATCAGGATGCGTTATCAGCGTATCAGCGGGCGGAACGGTCTGAACCGGAATCAGGAGAAATTCAGTACAATTTAGGCAATGCTTATTTTAGGCAGTTTGAGCTCGCTCGTGCTACCGAGTCGTACAAGCGGGCCCTGTTGATGGGAAACAAACGCATTCAGGCGCTTGCCGCCTATAATCTCGGAAATGTTCGTTATCAACAGTCTTTGAACGCCATGCGGACATTTAAGGACGCGATGCGCCATATTAAAATATCAATTCGGTATTACCGGGAAAGTTTGACTTTGGATTCGAGCTTCGCCGATGCTCGTTATAACTTAGAGCTGGCCCATCGGCTGCTTGAGGCATTGGAGCAACAAGGGATTGTGCTGCAGAGGAGTCCGGAAATCAGCGATCGTGATAGCTCGGTCGGACGAGGCCGGCAGATGGATATGGAAACCCCGTCTCCATCCTCTAGTGATGGGGAGGGAACCAATCAACAAAGCGATGAGATGAAAGGGCAGGCGGGGGAAAGTGCTCCTCAGGGAAGTGCGGCCAGTAGCAGCAAGACGGAGGCCCAATCCGGAGCTTCGCCACGCGACATCAGTGCGGAAGAAGCAGCGCAGATGGCGGAACTGGTACGAGATAAGGCTTTGGCCATGGAAAGCCAACGCCAACAATGGAAACGTGCTCGCATGCGTGACACTGGTGAGGCAAAGACGTGGTGATTTGCAAGCTTCGATCCATACATTTGGTACCATTGCTCATATTTTTTATTTGTCTAGGTGAAGGGGCAGCTGTCGCTGACCCGATAAAGCCAGCTGCAATGGTGCAGGCTAGTATGGAAGTAGCTTGTCAGGCGCCAACCGCAATGCATTTCAAACAAATAATTTCGCGACTTCCGGGTTTGGAAAATCGTATCCATTCTTTACACAACTTGGACAAATCGGGGTGGCGGGCTGAGGTTAGGGTGGGTCTCGATATGTTATTTATCGAACGGCTGATGCCCCACAGGTCCGTTGGTAATACCGTGATCCGATATGAAGAGGGACCTGAAAGGCGGCCCAGATGGATGGTGGTCGCGAATTCTAGCTGCTTTGTTAAGACTGTGCGCCGACTGGACTATGATGAGAATGGCGTGGCATCTAAACTCCATTATCTAGATGCGAATTTCGAAGAAGACCGAGTCACGATCGATCTCAATCCTCCGATTCCCCCGTATTCCCAACGAAAAGGCATTTCGGTTGCAGTGGTTGACACCGGTGTTAATTATTTATTACCGGAAATCAATTCGCGTCTGTCCCGAGACGATGCAGGTCAAGTGCGAGGGTATGATTTTTGGGATTTAGACCGAAGACCGTTTGATTTGAATCCTATACCGTCTCCGTTTTTTCCAACCCACCACGGAACAAAAATCGCCAGCGTAATTATTCGGCAATCGCCAGACGTAACGGTAATGCCGTACCGCTTTCCTCGCTCAGACATGTCACGTATGGGGGATTTAATTTCACATGCCTCTGAGAATGGCGCGAGGATCGTCAATGTGTCTTTGGCCAGCCCCAAATTCGAGGCT
Organism: Alphaproteobacteria bacterium MarineAlpha9_Bin7; assembly: GCA_002938115.1. Lineage (GTDB taxonomy): Bacteria > Pseudomonadota > Alphaproteobacteria > UBA7887 > UBA7887. The sequence continues at coordinate 5,166 of PTKD01000113.1, forward strand.
TGGCAGGGGTTTTTGGACGCTGCAGCGGAGCATTCAGAGTTATTGTTCATAGTGGCTGCGGGCAACGACTCCCAAGACATCGATATAAATCCAATATATCCCGCCGTATTTAGCTTGGAAAACTTAGTGGTCGTTACGGCATCGACGAATCGCGGGTATCTTGCACCCTATGCAAACTGGGGTGTCGAAAGTGTGGATTTGATAGCGCCGGCAAATGAAATACAGGCGATGGATTTTGATGGGCAGTTGAAATGGGTGGGTGGTTCCAGTTATGCGGCTGCGCGAGTTAGTGGTCTGGCAGCGTGTTTGATGAGCCAAAATCCAGACATGGGCCTTAGGGAATTGCGCGAACGTTTATTTAGAAAAGCTCGTCGTATAAGGGGCGGTCGAATGGTGAAGCATGGTTTTCTTCCGGAGTCTCAGTTTAATGGAGAGGGAATGTGCGCGTCAGCGAAACAACCCTTCCTGAGAGCTGAGGCTGAGGACTGAAAAAGTTTATAATCAGTACTATTCCTGCAAAGCCATTTCTGGCTTACTTTCGCAAAAGATTGAGGATGATTTGTAGATCACGACTTCCGAGCTCCACTGTGCCTGCGGTTCGTCCTAGTAGTTCTCCATCTGCAATTGCAAGAACGTCCTGGTCTTTGTCGGTAAATACCTCGATCACGTACTTCTCGTGTCGTGTGGTTCCATCCATCACAATATAAGGTGAGACACGGAACTCTAGTGGCAATTGGAAATTCGAAATAATACTGAACTTGGCGTCCATCTCGATCCCGTCTTTGGGATGAAAAAGTTTGATAACCAAGCGATCCGTGAGGGAAAGTTTTGCTTTGAGTTCTGGTTTAATGTCGATCACTCCCTCGATGGAAAAGGAAGCCATATCATTGGTGGGGTTATTCGCGCCTGAGCTTGGTATCCAGACGAATAAAATCAGAGAAAAAAGAAGCACGAACCGGTCCGTGTTCATCGTCCAGTCCCACTTGTTAGAACAGTGCGGCATTCGCGAGAAATAAGGTAAAGCCCATCTAACTGTTGTTCAGCCAGTCGTAATAGTCGCGCAGTCGATCCTTGTTAGTCCAACCACCGAACGTTACCCGCGAGATTCTCCGGTGTAGAAATTCAAATTTCTTGTAAAACTCAATCATAAATTTGACTTTGATCATATTGGCTTGTTCTTCGACCACAATTACATACGGCGCCATCATGTCTGCAACATCTCCACCATCAATGTAAATGCAAAGCTTGCGGTCTAATAAATCTTTTTTGAGCTCTCTGAAACTCTTATCCGTATTACGTTCTAGGTCAATCGCCTGATCATAGGCTTCCGGAGTGCTGCATACCCAAGTTCCATCCCAAAGCATCATCGGTTGGTCCTCGTCGCCCCACGACCAGGCCGCTGCAGTAAAACTGCAAATACATATCAGTCCAGCGATAATTGTTTTCATTATAAGATCTTATGCACAATCATGGTA
>PTKD01000114.1 GCA_002938115.1 Alphaproteobacteria bacterium MarineAlpha9_Bin7
CTCCAACGATGAAAAGTAACGCCTTTTGCTTCCAGTTCCTGTAACGCTGCAAACTGAATTGCTTCTCCATGTGCATAACCCACCAGGAGGCTCTCCTTACACACTGCGTTAATGATTTCTTTTTGTGTACTGGTAAGACTGTTCCAATTCTCCAAATTGATCATAAGCTCAATCATACTTATTGGTTGATGCCAACCTGGAAAATAATAGTGCTTTGCAACCTGATAAAACCCTAAATCTAAATCGATCGCTGGATTGGAAAATTCTGTGGCATCGATCGTTCCAAGCTCAAGAGCCGGAAAGATATCACCAGCGGCAAGTAACTGTGTGGTGACACCAAGCTTTTCCATCACCTTGGCGCCAAGGCCAAAGAACCGCATTTTGAGACCTTTTAGATCTTCCACCGAATTAATTTCTTGAGTGAACCACCCAGAACCTTCTGGTGAGATAAGACTGCAGGGTTGTGAGTAGATATTGTGGCGTGCGTAAATCTCCTGCATCATTTCGAGACCACCGCCATAATACATCCAGGCCAATCCTTCTCCGGCACCGGGGCCAAAGGGGACGGCAGTGAAGAATTGTAGCGCCGGAATTTTACCAGCCCAGTACCCTGAACCTGTCCAACCTGCGTCGACGGAACCCGTAGAGACCGCATCGAAAATCTCCAATGCCGGAACAAGCGCGCCGGGTTCAAAGAACTTTAACTCCATGGTCCCACCGGAAAGTGTCCGCACTCGTTCCTCTACGAAATGTCCCTGGGTGCCTAGCTGAATTAGATTCCCGGAAAAGCTACTCGCCATCTTCCAACGAACTGGTGCCACTACTTGCTCTTCAGTGAATTCTGATCCCTCGTCTCCTGTGGAAACAGTAATATCGGATCCAGGAAATGCCAAAATGCCCACTACGACGCCAACAATTAGGCCAAGAACGCCAGTGACAACAGTGGATCCTTTCATTTTCTAACTCCTCAAAAAAGTCCTCTGTTAAAATTAACCAAGAAAAACACATGAATTACGTCGATTGAAACGGATAGTGGGACAAACTGCAATTTGAGCGGTCAATTTTGCAGATATGTCTCGTAAGAAAGAACAAACTACTTGAATGGCCAATGCTGAGGAACATGCCTGGTCAACCAACTAATCAAAGCAGCATTTACCTGCACCGGCTTCTCCTGTGCCATCCAATGTCCGGAATTAACTGTTATCTTTGTTAAATTTCTACAAAAGTCCAACATTGGTTTTGCTAAATCTGAATCCAGACATTCACACGTATAGTCGTAGGAAGCCGCCAAAAATAGCACCGGCATTTCCAAGAAACCCCCGTTGATAGCGTTCGCTGAGTAATCAGCATTTGCAGCATGGTTCATATAGTAGGAACAAGGACCGAAGAAACCATTCCTCTGCAATGCATCTCCATATGCCTTAAGATCTATCTCAGTTAGCACCCTGTCATCGCGCAACATGTCCGGTGCTTTTGTGGCACCACCAAACCAACCCCCATCCTTCCGAACACGCGCGGTTACGTGAGTCTTTGACGGAGGTTTTGGTTTTCCTGATCGGAAAAGTGCCCGAATGGTTGCGTAGGGGTCAGCATCAAAACAGGATGTAGCCGCGTCAAAACTCTCCTCATAAAAGGCCTGGTATTCCCATTGTCCAAGCGGGTATTCACTAAGTGGATACAACTTGCGATCGATGAGGGGAATGCAAGCATCAAGGCCACGTTCCAAGGTCCGATACGGCACACAAAGGCTGGCCACTGCCACGCAGCGTTCCGGATGATGACTCGCCAAGTTCCACACTACTGGGCTTCCCCAGTCATGCCCAACCCACACAGCAGCTTCCGCTTTGAGCGATTCCAAAAGACCTATCATATCAGCAACAATGTGCTGCTGAGCGTAATCCTCATGTTTTGGGTAAACGGACGACCCGCCGTAGCCTCGCGTATCCGGTGCTATCGCACGGAATCCCAACGCCCCCATTGCTGGCAACTGGTGTCGCCAACTTATGGAAAGCTCTGGCCATCCATGCACAAAGACAACCAGAGGCCCGTCTGCCGGCCCACAAGCCAAATAGAACGTCGAATGTTCTCCGCATCTGTAAGCATGTTCCGTGACGGAAGGTAACGTCATACTGTTCGGCCTTGGTACAGTTGAAAAAATATCCTGCACCTGCAGATTTATCCACCAGAGCACTCAAAACTAACATACTATTAAATTAGTGTATAAAGTGATCCTCAATTTTCTGTAAAAATTTTCCGACAGCGAAGACTGTAGGATTCTCCCCCAAGAATGAGGAGATTCGCGATGTTACGGAAATTTGTTTTACTGTATCTGGCCGGTGCGTTTTCCACGGTCTCATTTGCAACAGACCTTGAAGTTCAGTTCATTGGCGCTAGCACGACGGAATTAGAAAACCCCCATGATCTGAAATTGTCCTTAGATGGAAAATATCTTTTTGTTTCCGATGTTGGAAATGATCGGGTCGTAATCTTGAATCCCGACACGTTGGAATTTGTATCTGCATTTGGAAGCGACCATCAATCTGGAACGCATGACATTGATTTTGGCCCAGACGGTAGGGCATATGTTGCAGATACTCACAACAACCGTATCGCTATATATGATATCCATGGGACAAACGCCGAATTCGCCGGACAACTAACGGAACGAATACGAGGACCCGAAGGGGTGCTAGTGCATCCAAATGGGACTGTCTATGTAGCAGGCGCGTGGTCCAATAATGTAGTAGCTTTTAAAAATGGAAACGTTGTTGCTGAACTCTCTGGGCTCCGCGCACCTCATGACCTTGAATTAGATCCCAATTCCGACATTTGGTTGGCCGATGCCGGGAACGATCGCATGCTCCTTCTTTCTCCTAGTCTGGAGATAAAACGAGAGCTAAGCGGTTCCCCCTACCATTTTAACGGCGTGAGATATCAAGACGTTTTACAGGATGGTACTCTGATTGTGGCAGACAAATATAACCACCAAGTAAAAATGATAAAATCAGACGGAACACTACTATTAGTGCTCGGCGACAAGAAACGTGGGAAAGGTCCCGGAAAATTTGCGACACCGGAAGGAGTTGAAGCAGGGAATGGCAATCTCTGGATATCAGATTCTGGGAACAATCGAATTGTAAAATATGAAATCAATCGATAATTTTTGATCTAGTTTCTACCACAACCACTGATTTGAAGAAGACATAAATACAAAAGATACTATTTAGAATATCTATTTGATTTGCTCCGCCATAAGTAGCACGTTACGCGCTTGCTTTAAGTGCGGCATGTCAAGCATCTTGCCATCTAGGCCCACGGTCCCGACGCCTGGATTTTGCTTGAAGACTTCAACCACTTTTTTTGCGTATGCAACTTCCTCACTCGAAGGTGTAAAAGCTCGATTTATCACCGCTGACTGGGCGGGGTGGATGGCGACTTTCCCGATAAAACCAGCACGTCGCTCCCGCAAACACTCAGACTCCAGGCCCTGCAGATCTCGGAAGTCCACATAAACCACACCAATCGGTTGGACATCAATTGCCCGTGCTGTGGCCAAGCAAAGAGATTTTGCCATCAGATATGGGTCATCATATCCGCCAGTATCGGGATTTCGGTTATCGCTTGCTCCCAGAGCGGCAGCCAAGTCCTCTCCTCCCCACGTCATTCCAACCAAACGTTCGGTGACATCATCTAGGTACGTATGAAAAGTTAACAAAGAGGAGGCCGTTTCCGTCGCCACGCAGATGATTTTGGTTGAGCCGTGAGTCAGTCCTTCCCGCACCTCTAATGCCGCAAGGTAATTGGAAAGAGTGTTTACGTCAGAAGCTGAATAGACTTTGGGAAGAACAATACCGTCTGGTGCTCCCGCCATTACAGCAGCCAAGTCCGGCAATGATAGCTCTGTATCAAGCGGATTAATGCGAACCCAAAGCTGTTGAATGGCACGTTCTGGATTGGCACTGAGAAAATTATGAACCATATCTCTGGCAAGAGCTTGCCGGTCGTTGGAGACCGCATCCTCAAGATCCAGAATTAAAGCATCAGCCTCGTTTTTTCTCCCTTTCTCCAGTTTTCGTTCACTGTCACCAGGAACAAAAAGCCAAGAGCGAATTATCATGATGGTTGCTTCATCATCAGACCTGTACGAACGCAGTACGCTACTTCCTCATCGCGTTGATTGAATCCAAAATGCTCAAATGTTACCAAACCAGCGTTTGGTCTGGACTTGCTTTCCCTCATCTCCTTAACGCGCGTCATTGCACGGATCGTATCCCCGTGAAACACTGGTTTGACAAACCGTACATCGGTCATACCAAGATTTCCAAGTGTGGTACCTAAGGTTGTTTCACCGACACTCACACCGATGATCAGGCCGAGCGTAAAAAGACTGTTAACAATGCGCTGCCCATACTCAGTCTTTTTACTAAATTCCTCATCCAAATGCAGTGGCTGTGGGTTGTGAGTCATGGCACAAAACATAATGTTGTCCATTTCCGTCACAGTTCGAGTTAAAGAATGCTTAAATTCCATACCAATTTTAAACTGTTCGTAGTAGAGACCTGTCATTACGGATTTACCTTTCTTGCACTCGACTTAGCAAAGACACTGTTACAACCCCGCCCATTATAACTGACCTACTTATATCATGACCTGGCTCTGGATTCCCCTGACGATTGGCGCCGCATTCCTACAGAATGTCCGTTCCTCTTTGCAAAAACACCTTAAGGGGCAACTTGGAACTACTGGGGCAACATTCGTTCGTTTTGGTTATGGCTTTCCATTCGCCATCGCATATCTCGCCGTACTCGTCGGTTTCTTTGGATTCGATCTACCAGTCCCCAATGCAAGATTTTTGGTTTTCGTAATTTTGGGGGGGATTTCTCAAATAGCCGGGACTGCCCTCTTATTAACATTGTTTGACGTCCGAAATTTTGCGGTCGGAACCGCTTACTCCAAAACCGAGACAGTTCAGGCAGCCATATTTGCGATCGTGTTTCTTGGTGAGACTATCTCGTTGGCGGCTACACTTGGCATTTTTATTAGCCTTATCGGAGTAATGATTATTTCAACTGCGCGCAGTCCGGCTACATTTTCAAGTACCACACATCCTTGGCTGACTCGTTCGGCCTTAGTAGGGTTGGCATCAGGTGCGTCCTTCGGAATTGCAGCAGTATCATACAGAGGTGCTTCTTTGTCGCTTGAGGGCAACGGCTTTCTTGTACAGGCGGCTTTTACGCTGGCGTTAGTGTTGGTTTTGCAAACGTTTGTGATGGCTATTTACATGGCGCTGCGCAAGCCAGGTGAACTACGCGACGCGTTAGCTGCTTGGCGGATTGCAATCTGGGTTGGTGCAAGTGGAGCTGTTGGTTCCATCGGGTGGTTTACTGCAATGACCATTCAGAACGCCGCATTGGTTCGTGCCGTAGGTCAAATTGAACTTGTGTTTACCATTGGTGCGTCTGTATTAATTTTTCGGGAAAAAATACTACGTTTGGAATTGTTCGGAATCGCCCTGGTAGTCGCTGGAATCATCGTTCTCGTACTCCGATAACCTAAAATACTAGTCCTGATGTCAGGAGCCCATAGTGCTTACCTCTCCAGCCCGTGGCGAAAACGTCCTCAGCCCGAACGAATAAATTTCTGAAAAGAATGGCATGTAAATGGCGCAAAGTATTCGATGGCCCTGCCACTTTTGACAACCTCACCGACGTACAAATCTCCTCGAGAGTCGGCCCAAATTCCGTGGGGCTGTATGAAATTTCCCGGCAAAAGTGGTTTTGGCCCACCAATACGCGACTGAACATTGCCATCAAGATCACAAATAGTCACTCTAGCAATCGGATCATGCCCAACTGGAGGCAGCTCCATTATATTAAAGTGCCGCGACTTACGCATCGGAACGGACCAACCGAGTTCAGCGATGTAAAGATTTTCTTGATCATCAAGAAACAAGTCGCAAGGACGATTCGTCCATGTCCATTCGTCTAAAAATTCTCCTTCCGAAGAAAATATCTGTATCCGAGAATTTTCACGGTCTGCTACGAAAACTCTTCCAGAACGATCAACGACGATGGAATGCGGCAGATTGAATTCTCCAGGACCGCTGCCAGGCTCCCCCCAAGACATTTTCAAACTGCCATCAGCACTGTATCGATGGACACGGGCATTACCATAACCATCAGCAATAAATAAATCCCCGTCTGGTCCCATTGCTGCCTTGGTGACCATGTTAAATGGTCCGGCAGCACAGCATACGGGACTCTCGTTAAGCTTGAATCCAGTATCGGAGGGATTTTCAGTATCACCAAGCGTCATCAGTAGTTCGCCCGATGTGGTGAACTTGCGCACGGTGTGGTCAAAATTGTCGGCACACCAAATGTGATCGTTTTGATCGATGAAAATACCGTGCGGATTTGTGAAAATGCCCTTACCCCATGCATCGATAAACTGTCCCTCCTTGTCGAAAATGATCATCGGATGCTCACCTCGATTGAAGACATAGACCAGATCCTGCCTATCAACTCCGATTCCAGCT
>PTKD01000115.1 GCA_002938115.1 Alphaproteobacteria bacterium MarineAlpha9_Bin7
TCGATCGTGGGAGCAACTGATGACCGCCCGGGCCCGGATACGCTCCTTCGATGCGTCGGTGACGGCCAATGAAATGGCTCTTGATGGCGTAAATCAAGAAGCGGAAGTCGGTGCCCGTACGATTCTTGATGTACTTGATGCTGAGCGAGAACTGTTTGAAGCTAAAGTTAATCTTCTGGCGGCACGGCGTGACGAGGCCGTTGCGAGATATACTATACTTAGTGTTTCTGGAGGAATGACCGCCAAAGATCTAAACCTGCCAGTGAAAATTTATGATCCTAGTTACCATTATCGTTTGGTGAAGGAAAAATGGATTGGCTTTGACGAAAATAAACAAGGCTCCTCAATTTTTGACATGGAACTTCCGGCATCCTGGAAGAAAAATTCGTTTTTTGACTTCCTATATTAAGTTCAAAGAGTTATTGGATAGTTCTATTGCGTTTTTCGACAAAGCATTCAAAATTTTCCTAGCTCAATGTTGCACCGTAATTTAGTCTTAAACGCTCACTAATTTCGTAAAGACGTCGAGGATGGCTGACGCCGACAAGGACCAAGAACCTTCGATTGAGGAAATACTCTCTTCTATTCGTCGCATCATCTCTTCGGAGATGGAAGGTGAAGGAGCGAGGGGGGGTGACGACGTCGCACCAAAGAAAATGGTAGATGATTTCACCTCGTTGGGTTCTCAAGGCCAGTCATTATCATCTGAAACAAAAACGACTGGACAGGTGAATCCGGACGATGATGTCTTGGATCTCACGGTTGTGGTTAAGGAAGGGAATGAGGTGGAGCAGCTGTCGGAAGGATTAACGCCGGCACCAACTGGGCGTTTTGGCGACACCAGCGTGGGCACAACCGGCAGCAAGGGGGAGGAAGCAGCCATTCAGGTGGTGAGGCCGATTATAGTCGAGTGGCTCAATAATAACCTTCCCTCCATGATAGAACGGTTTGTTAGAGCTGAGATCAATCGCCTTGCACAGGAGTCTAAGCAGCGTTAACTGTGCACAAGATGCAGCGCAATAAGAAAACATTTAACCAGGTTCGATGCGGCATAAACGGATGCAAATGTCCGTGCCGTCAAATCTCAGTTGGGACGTAGAAATCGGTCCGGCGGGTGCGGGTGAATATAGGTGATGCTGGAAAAATCTTATCAACCGCAAAAGGTAGAAAAACTCCTTTACGAGATGTGGGAATCATCTGGTGCATTTTCCGCCGGTCAAAGGTCGGATCCTTGGACCGTAATGATGCCACCGCCCAACATCACTGGAAGTCTACACATGGGGCATGCTCTGAACATGACCCTTCAGGATATCTTGAGTCGCTATTTTCGAATGCGTGGCCGTGACACGCTGTGGCAGCCAGGGATAGATCATGCGGGCATTGCTACCCAGATGGTGGTGGAGCGTCAACTTTCCGAAAAGGGAATTGATCGTCGTACCTTAGGGCGTGACGAATTTGTGAAAAGAGTTTGGACCTGGAAAGAGGAATCGGGGGGAACCATTGTTCGACAGCTTCGTCGATTGGGAGCTTCGCCTGATTGGGAACGAGAGCGTTTTACCTTAGATGAAGGTTTGAGCCACGCAGTCCGCACAGTTTTCGTTAGTCTTTATCGAGAAGGTTTGATTTATCGAGATAAGCGGCTTGTTAATTGGGATTGCAAGCTATTGACGGCAATTTCTGATCTTGAAGTGGAGCAACGCGAAGTCAAGGGGCATTTGTGGCATTTCAAATATCCCCTCGAGCACTCCCCCACCTCGTATATCACAGTCGCTACGACGAGGCCGGAGACAATGTTTGGTGACACGGGAGTAGCGGTACATCCGGACGATGATCGATATCGGCATTTGATAGGTAAATTTGCTACGTTGCCGTTAGTGGGACGGCGGATCCAAATTGTAGCTGATGAATATTCAAATCCGGAAAAGGGTACTGGTGCTGTGAAGATTACGCCGGCCCATGACTTTAATGACTTTGAAGTAGGCAGGCGGCATGGTCTTGAGGCCATTAATATCTTAAACGCACAAGGCTGCCTCAATGAAACTGTGCCTGATGTCTATCAGGGATTGGATCGGTATGAGGCGAGGGACAAAGTAGTAGCGGATCTTAGAGTTCAAAATTTACTGGGGGATGTCGAAGACCACGTCCATACGATGCCATACGGTGATAGATCCGGAACGGTGATTGAACCCTGGCTGACCGATCAGTGGTACGTCGATGCCAAAAGATTGGCTGAGCCGGCAATCGAAGCAGTGGAGGATGGTCGGACCCGGTTTGTGCCAAAGAATTGGGAAAATACATATTTTGAATGGATGCGGAACATTCAGCCGTGGTGCATCTCCCGGCAACTTTGGTGGGGTCACCGCATCCCTGCGTGGTATGGGCCAGATGGCAACGTGTTTGTCGCGATGGATGAAGCGGAAGCTAGTGTTGCGGCGAAGGCTGAGTACGGAAATTCAGTCGATTTGGTGCAGGATGAAGACGTTCTCGACACTTGGTTCTCTTCTGCGTTATGGCCTTTTTCTACTTTGGGATGGCCAGAAGAAAAACCTGAAGTAAGGCGGCATTATCCTGGTGATGTGCTCGTAACTGGATTTGATATTATTTTTTTCTGGGTTGCCCGGATGATGATGATGGGCCTCCATTTTATGAAGGAGGTCCCATTTCGTGACATTTATATCCATGCTTTGGTTCGGGACGAAAAGGGACAGAAGATGTCCAAGTCCAAAGGGAACATAATCGATCCAGTACTTTTGATGGATAAATACGGTACAGACGCTCTCCGTTTTACTCTTACAGCAATGGCCGCACAGGGTCGCGACATAAAACTGTCGGAGCAAAGGGTGGCCGGCTATCGAAATTTTATCACGAAGCTATGGAACGCTTCCCGATTTGGTGAAATGAACGAGTGCAATTTTAAAAAGAATTTTGTTCCAGATGGATGCAAGGAATCTATAAATCGTTGGATCGTCAGCAGGACTGTGGAGACCGTGGCTGCGGTCTCCGAAGGACTGGAATCATATCGATTTAACGATGCTGCGGATGCACTTTATCATTTTGTGTGGGGCACTTTTTGCGATTGGTACTTAGAATTAATAAAACCGGTGCTTTACGGGGACGATGGGCCAGAAAAAGAGGAGACGCGAGCAGTTTTTGGGTGGGTGTTGATGCAATCGCTTCGTATGCTGCATCCTGTCACGCCATTTGTTACCGAAGAACTTTATCAGAAGTTGGGTGATGAGAAAGAACAACTAATAATGGACCAGTGTTGGCCAGACGTTACGGGCATTTCAGTGGATGATGCAGCAAAGGAAGAATTAAACTGGGTTGTTCGACTCGTCAGCGAAATTCGGTCGGTACGGGCCACTATGAATGTACCGGCTTCTGCAAAGGTTCCTCTTCTGAGCACCAAAGCAAGCGCAAGGACCGCTGATAAATTAAAGATGTACGAGTCATCGATTTGTCGGTTAGCTCGTTTGTCTACAATTAAAAAGGGGAACGATGTCGGTAAGGGCGCAGCTCAAATAGTGTTTGATGAAACAACATTATTTCTGGTCTTAGGAGAGGTAATCGATGTCGCCAAGGAAAGAGCTCGTCTTCAAAAGGAACTCTCAAACCTAGATGGAGAAGCCCGAAAGATAAGAAACAAGCTTAGCAATGATAAATTTCTGACCCAGGCACCGAGTCACGTCATTGAGGAACAAAGAGAGCGTCTTGTTGAGGCTGAAATGGCACGTGAAAAGCTTGAAGAAGCTGTGGAGAGATTGAGCTCAGTTTGAAATAAGTAGCCTAGTAAATAGGAGCGGGTACGTGGACCAAGCTAATTATCAAACCATCCTAATCAAGTGTGAAGATCGGGTGTTGAATCTGACACTAAATCGTCCAGAACAATTGAACGCGGTAAATGGTACGATGCACGAAGAGCTCTCACGTATTTTTACTGATGCTGCGCGTGATCCAGATTCGGATATTATTGTTTTAACTGGTGCGGGCCGTGCCTTTTGCGCCGGAGGTGATATTGATTGGATGCAAGATGCTGTCGACAACCCCCTATCTTTTGAACGAACGGTCGTCGAGGGTAAGCAAATTATTTTTTCCTTGTTAGATTGCGAAAAACCAATTGTGGCAAAGGTTAACGGGGCAGCGGTTGGGCTTGGTGCCACATTAGCACTGTTCTGCGATATTATTTTTGCCGTGGATCACGCAAAATTTGCAGATCCTCACGTCCGTGTCGGTTTAGTTGCGGGCGATGGCGGCGCCGTAATTTGGCCACAATTGATTGGCTATGCGAGGGCAAAGGAATACCTGATGACGGGTGATTCGATGACGGGGCGTGAGGCGATGGAAATCGGCCTGATTAATCATGCGGTATCGGAAGGTGAGCTCAACAATGTCACTGCGGAGTTTGTTGGGCGCTTAAGAGCCGGTCCTCGTCAGGCAATTCGTTGGACCAAGACAACAATCAACATTGGCTTAAAACAGCTTGCGCATACCATTATGGATGTCGGTTTGTCGTACGAAATGATGAGCAATAAAACTGAAGATCATCAGGAAGCCATAAACGCATTTCGCGAAAAACGAAGAGCCAAATTTGTCGGGTATTAAATATGGTAAATGATACGGTCAATCTAAGACAGATTTGCAGAAAACTGTTTGCCCAAGCTGGTATTTTGGTCCTACTTTCGACGCAGGCGCTTGCGGACTCAGTTTACGTTGACATGGCGCGGATAGATGGTGGGCATGAGGGAAGTCAGTTAGGAACTATATGGGCAGTTGATAGCTGGTTTCTGACTCTTGTGACATTGAATTTTCGGTTGTCGGGTGTTCCGCATGGGAGCTACCAAGTTCGTTTGCATGAGATGCCAGACTGCAAGAATCCGGGAGAGGTGTACAATCCTTTTGGAGATGAACTGGGCCAGAGGGTCGGAGATCTTCTCGCCGAGATGGTTCCGGAGAATGGAATTCTTGGCGGAATCCATGGGATCAAACCTCCGACACTTACTGCGGATGCACATAAGCTCACCGTGATCGAAATGCGTGGACATGCCTTACTTCTGTTTTCTGCTGATGACGATGCTGCTCTTGCTTGCGGTGTCGTGCGGGAGGGGGAGTGGGAGGACCCGCGTTGAGCACATGGCGAGCTCTTTGCGCGCGATTAATCACCTTGCATTGCTGTGTTGGAATTTAGGAGAGATAATCGACTAGTCAAAAGAACCTCAAACGAAGTATTTTCTTTGTGCCGGTAATTGTAGTCCGGCTGATCAGTGACTTTCGGAGGCGTGCTCTATGTCCAAAATTGATAAATCTAAATTACCCAGCCGACATGCTACCGAGGGGCCTGATCGCGCGCCGCATCGGGCGTTTTATTACGCTATGGGTCTCTCGGAAGAGGAGATTCATCAACCGTTTGTGGGTGTTGCTACAACTTGGAATGAGACCGCTCCCTGCAATATCACCTTACGTCGACAGGCCCAGGCCGCAAAAAGAGGAGTGGCCGCAACGGGTGGCACGCCCCGAGAATTTACCACGATAACTGTTACCGACGGTATCGCCATGGGGCATCAAGGGATGAAGGCATCACTGGTGAGTCGAGAAACCATTGCGGACTCGGTAGAACTGTGTGTCCGGGGCCATGCTTATGATGGTTTGGTAGGTATAGCTGGTTGCGATAAATCTTTACCTGGGATGATGATGGCTATGCTTCGTCTCAACGTTCCGGCCGTCTTCATTTACGGTGGCTCTATTCTGCCGGGGCGGTTTCATGGTCGAGACATAACCATACAAGATGTTTTTGAGGCGGTCGGTGAGCATTCAAGTGGCGCTATGACCGATGCTGAATTACTCGAAATTGAAAAGGTCGCTTGCCCAACGGGCGGGTCCTGCGGTGGTCAATTTACGGCCAACACAATGGCCTGCGTGTCCGAGGCTGTTGGGTTGGCATTGCCTAATTCGACGATGATGCCGGCGCCTTATGACTCTCGTGACGAGTATGCGGATGCTGCCGGACGGGAGGTGATGAGGCTTATTGAGTCTAATTTGCGTCCACGCGATATCGTGACTCTTAAATCTCTGGAAAACGCTGCAACTGTCGTCGCGGCTTCTGGTGGCTCGACGAATGCGGGCTTGCACCTTCCTGCCATGGCCAATGAAGCTGGCATCGACTTCGACCTATTTGATGTTGCTAAGATCTTTAAGCGAACACCCTATATCGCTGATCTTAAACCCGGCGGCAAATATGTCGCAAAAGATCTCTATGAGGCGGGCGGAGTGCCGGTGTTAATGAAGGCACTTCTGGATGGCGGTTATTTACACAGTGACTGTATGACAGTTACTGGGAAAACCATTGCCGAAAATCTTGACGGGTTCACCTTTCCCGCTGAACAAAACGTTATTCGCACGACCGATGCTCCTCTAACGCCAACAGGAGGTGTGGTGGGTTTGCGGGGTAATCTGGCGCCGGACGGAGC
>PTKD01000116.1 GCA_002938115.1 Alphaproteobacteria bacterium MarineAlpha9_Bin7
GAAGTAAACGGGAGCGAGCAAGCTGGTGCCCCGCCGGGTAACGATGACGGGAAAGCTAGTCGGCCTCGACGTCGTGGTCGTCGCGGCGGTCGAAGGCGGAGTCCGCGCATCCAGGACAGTAGCTCTGCTGTGATAGTTGCCTCCGAAGTAAATGAGGTGGCAGTGCCGATGTCGGAATCCGTCGGTTTGTCTGACGATAAGAGCACGGAAGTTCAATCGAAATCGGAGGTCGGGTCAGATGCTGCCCAACAACCGCGCAGGAGAGCCAAAAGTGTTCGCCGTCCGACCAAAGCTGCTCCTCCAGACGCTGCAAATCCCCCGGAAGGTGCAATGGTCTCCGCAACGCAACGTACGGAGGAATCGAATAAAAATTCCCAAACTGAGAAAAGTTCGGATGGGTCGGTGCGTACTGATGCAAAAAAGGCAGCGTCACGTACCGGGCGTCGTGCCGCGGGAGTTCGTCGGCGCGCCCGAACGCCTCGCAAGAATAGCAAAACAGAGAGTGGAAATGGCTCCCCCGACATAAAATCAACTAAACCCGCAAATTTGATGTCAGCGACCGAAACTGATCCAGGAACCGCCGAAGGGCCAACACCCAATGATGGGCCGACTGAAGTGCCAGGCCATTCAGGGCGCCGTCAGACAGGGGTCCGTCGGCGCACCACCGTGGAGCGTAAATCAGCGAAAACGCCCAATAAAAGAGGAATGTCGAAGTCCTCACCTGTGGACGTTGGAGAGGAAACGTTGCGGAAGGATAGTAGTTTGGCACCGGCTAAACCCCCGGTCCCTGGCAAGCGAAACAAAAATGTTGGTTTTGCCCGGGATGGCGCTCCGGTTCAGGCGCCTCGGCGAGGTTGGTGGCAGCGTGTAACTGGCTCCTGAAGTCGGCTTGCCGTAAATCGAAGCAGACTGTGGTCGGCACCCTGGTTTAGCGTCGCCAGTTATTTAGGCGTTTCACCGCCTCCACCACCGTTTGCTCAGCGCCGGCGAAGGAAAATCGCATGTACCGATGCCCAAGCCTGGTATCAAAATCGATCCCAGGAGTTGTAGCCACACCTGTTTCTTCCAGCATCTTTTGGCAAAATCGTTTTGAGTCACTAGTGAGGCCGGAGACATCGGCATAAAGATAAAATGCACCATCTGCGGGGGCCAATCTCTCAAACCCGATAGATGGAAGATGATTAAGCAAGTATGCACGATTTCGTGCATAGATTTCCACGTAGGTATCGAGCTCTTTGCGGCAATCGAGCGCTGTTAGTGCGGCATGTTGAGGTAACGAAGCTGGAGAAACAAATAAGTTCTGAGCAAGCCGCTCTACGCTAGGTGCTAGATCGTGTGGAACTATCATCCACCCTAGGCGCCATCCAGTCATAGCAAAGTATTTGGAGAAACTGTTAATTACGATTACTTGATCATCAAAAGATGCCGCGGTAGCAGGAGAATTCCCGTAGCTGATTCCATGATATATCTCATCTGAGATCAGTCGCACGCGCTTATTTTTGCACCACGAGACTAATTTTTTAAGCTCAGCTTTGCTCAGCATAGTTCCTGTTGGATTGGAGGGGCTGGCAATTATCAGTCCGTTTATCGGGCCGACTTCTTGCAATAAATCAACGCTCGGCTGGAAGCGTTGCTTCGGGCCTGCACATAGTGGGATTACCTGTAGGCCCAGCGCGGTTAATATGTTCCTGTACGCCGGATAGCCTGGTTGGACGACTGCGATTTTATCGCCAACGTCGAAAGCCGCTAAGAAAGCCAATAAGAAAGCACCTGACGCACCAAATGTAGTTACCACCCTATCGGATGGAACCTCGACATCATAATATTCCTTATAGTGCCGCGATATGCGAGCACGAAGTTCGGGCATGCCAAGCGCTTCGGTGTATCCTAGGATAGTATGGTCAAGCGTAGTTTTGGCGACATTAATTACACTAACCGGGGCGCCAAACCCTGGTTCACCGACCTCCAAGTGCAATATGTCATCACCAGTTGCAGCGAGTTGGTTAGCAGCCTGAAGCATTTCCATCGCAAAAAATGGTGCTATTTTGCCCCGCTGGGCAACTTTTAAACTTTGTCGCTTCATTGGTTTAAGCTGATTGCTAATCCGTGACCTCGGGGGTCTGAACCGTAAAAGCATTGCTTACCAAGGGCTAGACCGAATTCACAATGGAAGGCGTTAATTCTGCCGATCTCCCTAGTTCCCGCCACGACGTGTCCCCGGCGCTCGAGACCAGTCAGCCACTCTTTGGGTGTCCCGGGTTCGAACAGCACCCGATCTGGCCTCCCCCCATGATGCAAGCGTGGGGTTGCTATGGCGTTTGGGAAGCTCAAATTTCCTAAAAAGATGTTTGTTACGGTCCAGGCAAGCGCCGTGGGGGCGGCCGCACCGCCTGTAGCAGCCGCTATCATTTTAAAATCACCCGATGTTCGGTCTAGAACCAGCATAGGAGCGAGCGATTGTGGCCCCATTCCTCTGTGGTTGGGTGCGGCTGCAAGTACAATACCAGTTTCCTTTGCGATGCGACCAATACCAAAAAGGTTATGGAGACTGACTAGACAGGCCACGGCGAGGCCATCTTTGTCTATTACCAAGAACGATGTTGCGCTGGGATTTTCAATGTCTGTGTGTGGTCGTCTGAGCAGGTCATCCGGGGCGATGTGTCCATTTGGTTTGTAGCTGGACATCAGTTTTCCAAGATATTTCTGGTCTAGCAACTCGTTTATGGGCGCCGCGTTGTCACCGTCCGAGAAAAGTTTACTCCCGCGATCCAGGAAAGCTCGCATTGAACTCTCAGCAAAAAGGTGTCTGCGCTCGGTTTCACTGGATTCTACATAGCGATTTGTGTTGGCAACCATTGCCCAGATTTGCAATGCGGTTACGGCACCGGCAGTCGGGCGAGGGCTGGTAAATACAGTGTGTTCTCCAATTTCCGTAGTGACTGCTTCTCGCCAGAGGGCCCGGGTATTGCCGAGGTCTGCGTGACTGAGCGAGGCTCTGCCCAGTTCAGCGCCATGTATCAGCGCCGCGGATGTCTGTCCGCTGTAAAAATCACCCACTCCATGGTGACGTAGCCGTGTAAGAACTCGTGCTAGATCGAACTGTTCAAGAATGTCGCCTTCGTCCAAAGGCGTTCCGTCCGGATGCGCGAAGATGAATTTTGCATTGGGGTCCACAAAAAAATCGGTGGCCGCCAATCTCAAGTCATTGGCCAGTGCGCGGCTAACCGGAACTCCAAAGCGAGCTAATTGCTCCGCAGGTTTAATCAACTTTCCCCAACTCGCACGGCCGTAACGACGATGCAGTTCGTACATACCCCTCACCACTCCGGGTGTAGCGCTTGCACGGGTGGTGTTTGGTGGTAATGAGGTCGGAGCAGTGGCTGTAAAATCCAAAATTATAGTGCGACCTGCTAATGATTCGTGAATAAGGCAGACGCCGCCACCGCCAAGGCTTGCCGTTGAGGGCAAGGTGACGGCCAATGTAAAATACATCGCCACAGAGGCATCCGCTGCCGAGCCGCCTGCTGCTAGTATGTCACGACCTATGAGTGCTGCTTGCGGTTCATCCGCTGCCACACCTTGAAATGGCTCGACTTCGACTTGCCGCAGCTTCTGGTTGTTCTCTTTCTCGTTTCCTTCGATAGGGATGACATTCTCGTCGGGAACAGTAGGGCGTTGAACTGCCAAATTCGTTTCTTGGCATGCCCCAACGAGGAGCAAGGAGAACGTAGCAAGCGTATGCGTGCAATAACGTAGTGGCTGTGCAAACATGCGGCTCCATTCATGTTTAGGGGTGCTGTGCTTGGCCTCAATAATAATTCGATTAATCATCTGCGTTTATGTGGTTTGTTGGGCATCGACAGGCAAGACCGCTGTTGCCCAACAGTTGCCGCTGATCCGCGACTCGGAAATTGAACATATCATCCGAACGTGGGCGGATCCATTATTTGAAGCCGCGGGCCTCAATCCTCGGGCTGTTACTATACGACTGGTTAATAGTAAGAGCCTGAATGCTTTTGTCTCAGGCGGACAGAATGTGTTTCTACATAGCGGTTTATTGATAGCTAGCGACAGCCCAACACAAGTGGCAGGTATTATTGCCCATGAGATTGGCCATATCGCCGGCGGCCATCTTGCACGTACGGATGAAGCCATGCGTACTGCCCAAAACGTAACGCTTATACATACGCTGCTTGGTCTAGGCGTGCTGGCTGTTGGTGGGTTAATAGATGCACCCAATGCGTCCCAAGCAGGTGGCGCCTTAATGGCAGGTGGGGGCGCAGCGGGTTTGCGACATTTTCTTGCGCATACGCGTGCCCAGGAGCGGTCCGCTGACCAATTTGGGCTAACCTTGCTTGAACGCAAAAGGATTTCTGCGCGCGGGCTACTTAGCTTTCTGTATAAATTTGAAGACCAGGAACTTCTGTCTGTGGCTCGCCAGGATCCGTATATGAGAACCCATCCTTTAACTCGAGACCGTTTAGCTTTTATAAAAAGCCACATCGAATTCTCAGAATGGTCGAACACACCTTCGCATTCATTGGATCTGGAGATGCATGCACGCATGCGGGCCAAGTTGGTCGGCTTTCTGGAAGACTCATATCGTGTCTACCAAATTTATCCCAAGGAAGATCAAAGTCTGTCTGCCCGCTATGCGCGCACTATAGCTCACCATAGGGCTTTTGACCTCGACGCGGCAATTAACGAGGTTGATGCGTTGATAATGGAGAATCCCGATGACCCCTATTTTCGAGAACTTAAGGGACAAATGTTGTTTGAAAATGGGCGCTTAATGGATGCGAGGCCGCACTACAAGGCGGCAACCCGATTGCTTCCAGATGATCCACTTTTGATGTTGGAGTTGGCGCGGCTTGACATTGAAATTGAAATGCCAGAGCTCTTAGGAAAAGCAATCAAAGCCCTAGAGCGAGTAGTGCGCATTGAGGAGGACAACAATGCAGCTTGGCGGTTATTGTCCATAGGGTATGGGAGAGAGGGGCGCATGGCGGAATCTGCTCTGGCCTCTGGAGAGCAGGCTTTACTGGAGGGTCGACCGAAAGATGCATTGCTCCATGCGAATCGTGCCTTGAGGATTGCTCCCGAAGGAACTCCAGGTTGGCTACGAGCGGAGGACATTTACGATCTCGCGACCCGCCAAGAGTCAGCAGCTGGTCGTTAAGGATCAGGTTTAAAACACTTTATGTTTAGTTAATATAAGTATTCTGTGTTTCGTATTTTGGGGGTGGACATCTCGATGGATGGCTCCAGTTGGCCACGGACGAAGTTTAGTTCTGGTGAATTGGTGATAAAATATAGCAATGATTCTTAATGGAAGTCGTGAATAAAATGGATTCAATATACCGACAATTTTTCCGTTTAGTTACTTCAATTGGTGTAGTTTTTGCTTTGGATTCCCACTCATTCACGGTGAATGCTGAGGATGAACTCCATTTTAATCAAGTTGAGGAAATAAACCGCCTGATCCATGATTATTTGATGGAACATCCGGAGGTAATTTTAGATTCCGTTCAGAGACTACGTGAGCAGGAGGCGGTTGCTGAGGACCAAGAGGGTTCCCGAAATTTAGTTACCTTTCGGGCTCAATTAGAAAATGATCCGTCGACGCCTGTCGTTGGCAATCTGGGCGGAGATATAACAATTACAGAGTTTTTTGATTATAGGTGTGGTTACTGCAAATCCACCCTCTCTACTATACGTCAGTTGCTTGCGGAAGACACAGGCGTACGGTTGGTGTTCAAGGAATTTCCAATACTGAGCGCTGAGTCTACGATTGCGGCACGCGCTGCGTTGGCGGCAGACAGACAGGGTAAATATTTCATATTTCACAGTGCTTTGATGGATGCACGCGGCTCGCTCGATGCGGAACAGATCATGATTATTGCGGCTGATGTTGGTCTTGATACGGCGCGGCTTGCTGTTGATATGGAAACACCACAGGTGCAGGCACAGGTTGATGCGAACCGGGAGCTTGCCGCTAATTTGAACATCAAAGGCACACCAACCTTTGTCATTGGCGATCAGATTTTGCCTGGGGCAATCGACATAGAGACCCTCCGCCAAATTATTGAAATGATGCGCTCAGGTTGATCGTTTAAGTGGTCTTACTCGTATACCTGTTTAAATGGTCCCGTCAGTAATTTTTTGTCGTTTATACTGTTGGTAGCAATTGTTTTCCTGCCTATACATATAGTGGTTGACGAACTTATGTTGTCATACGGCGGCACAGTGTAATGTTGGTCAAGTATTGTAACAACGCATTGCGCGTGATGGTCAGAATTAGAGTGTCGACTAGACTAAACCATTTAAATCGAAAAATTTTGCGTTTTACGTTGTTACAACGAACGGTTTTGACCGCTGTCTGCGTCACCTTAACTGCCCAATTGGGTGGTTGCAGCTCTGCGCACCGCGCCC
>PTKD01000117.1 GCA_002938115.1 Alphaproteobacteria bacterium MarineAlpha9_Bin7
TTTGCCAAAGCCGGCATCAGCTCGCGCATTGCTTGTAGGCTTTCCGACCGTCAAGGCTAGCGGCCAATGTGTGGTGGATATTATCACCGCAGGCGTAATTCCCGCTGGTATGGAAATGATGGACAAAGCCGCGATACATGCTGCTGAAGATTTCTGCAATGCCGGCTACCCACTGGACGTCGAGGCTTTGTTGATCGTTGAAATGGACGGCCCAAAGGTTGAGGTCGATCATTTATTGCAAAAGGTTGAAGAGATTGCCAATTCGTGTGGGGCCATCAACATTCGCGCAAGTAAAAACGAGACCGAGCGGCTCAAATTTTGGGCTGGACGCAAGGCAGCCTTCCCGGCCGTGGGAAGAATTTCTCCCGACTACTACTGTATCGACGGCACTATCCCTCGTGCTCGCCTTCCTGAGGTGCTGGAATACATGTCTACGCTCTCTGTGAAGTACAATCTTAGGGTTGCCAATGTATTTCATGCGGGTGATGGAAATCTGCATCCCCTTATTCTTTACGATGCAAACAAACCAGATGAATTGGAAAGAACAGAAAAGTTTGGTGCAGAGATTTTAAAATTCTGTGTCAAAGTAGGTGGTGTACTTACCGGGGAACACGGTGTCGGGGTGGAAAAACGTGACCTGATGGGTACCATGTTCAATGAACAAGATTTAAATCAGCAACAACGTGTTAAGTGTGCATTTGATGCAGCAGGCCTTTTAAATCCAGGCAAAGTGTTTCCTACTCTGCACAGATGCGCTGAGTTAGGACGTATGCACATTCACCATGGCCAAGTTCCATTCCCCGACTTGCCACGGTTCTGATCAACGTCGAATGGAGTCCTGGCTTCATCCCACCGACGATGCACAGGTTCGCGAAGCAGTAGCATGGGCGATATCTGAAAATAAACCCATGTCCGTAGTAGGAGCTGGATCAAAGACTACGATCGGTCGACCAGCTAATTTAGATACAACAATGAGTTTGAGTGGCCTGACCGGTGTGGTCGACTATGAGCCATCTGAATTAGTTCTTACCGCACGACCTGGAACTTCACTTACAGAGATCAGTGCCTGTCTAAAAGACCGAGAACAAGAACTTGCGTTTGAGCCTCCCGATCTTGGTCCACTCCTTGGTACCGCCTCCGGAAAAGCGACGCTAGGTGGAACAATCGCATGCAATCTATCAGGGCCTAGACGAGTTCGGGTTGGCGCCGCACGCGATCATTTTTTGGGAATGCACGCCATCAATGGCCGTGCCGAAGCTTTTAAAGCTGGCGGTAAAGTCGTCAAGAATGTGACGGGCTATGATCTATGCAAATTAATTGCAGGCTCATATGGGACCTTGGCTCTCTTGACTGAAGTCACAGTCAAGGTTTTACCCCGGGCAGAAAAAACTCGCACCGTGTTATTGTTTGGACTTGAAGAACAAAGCGCAATCTCAGTTTTGTCCAACGTCATGGCGAGTACACACGAGCCAAGCGCTTTATCTCACCTGCCCACAACGATTGCCGCCCGTTCATCAGTAAATTTGGTTTCTAGCCCCGCTTGCGCAGTAACGGCGGTGCGTGTTGAAGGTCCAACTCCTTCTGCAATTTTTAGATGCGAAAAACTCCGCGAAACGCTTTCTGAGTTGGGGGATGTCGAAGAATTACATGGGCATAGATCAACAATATTTTGGAACGAGGTGGCTAATGTTACTCCGTTTGTCAAACAACCAGAACTTACAGTGTGGCGTATAGCGGTTGCCCCAACAGAAGCTGCTGTCGTGACCGCCGATATAGGATCGAAGTGCGAAGCAGAGTGGTACTATGATTGGGCTGGTGGGCTCATTTGGCTCGCAACTCCACAGAATGATGGCACCACAAATAATTTAATCCGGGCTGCGATAGCTGCGGCTGGAGCCCAAGGAACTTTAATACGGGCCGACACAAATGTAAGAGCCGCTGTTTCGGTATTCGAACCGTTGCCCGCCGAGCTTTATAGATTGAGCGTGAGGGTCAAGCAAAGTTTTGATCCAAAGGGCATTCTCAATCCTGGCCGACTTTACGCCGGAATGTGAGAATATGAAGGAATTGTTAGATGCAAACTAACTTTACCCTAGACCAACTTTCTGATCCCGACATACAGCACGCTGAAAATATTTTGCGCAAATGTGTCCACTGTGGCTTTTGCACCGCCACCTGTCCAACGTATGTGCTGCTCGGAGATGAGTTAGATAGTCCGCGTGGCCGTATTTATTTAATAAAGGACATGCTGGCAAATGATCAACCACCTTCGGCAAAAGTAGTCAAACACATAGATCGTTGTCTTTCCTGCCTAGGTTGCATGACTACCTGTCCATCAGGGGTAAACTACATGCACCTCGTAGATAAAGCGCGAGAACACATCGAGCGCACTTTCAGACGACCGACCACAGAACAGATTTTGCGCACATTTCTCGCTTGGTTGCTCCCCAACCCAAGGTTATTTCGCATAGCGCTGATCGGTGCCCAACTGGCTCGATATTTTTTGTTTTTAATGCCGAAAAAGCTGTCGACTTTACTTTCCCTCGCTCCGAGCAAATTACCGAAACGTTCGCGCATAGATGAACCAGGAATTAAGCCGGCCAAAGGAGCGCCAAAATACAGGGTTGCCTTACTTGCTGGGTGCGCTCAGCGAGTGCTCGACCCAGAGATAAATGAATCTACCATAAGATTACTTACGCGCCATGGATGTGAGGTCGTGATCTCGCCAGGGACCGGCTGCTGCGGAGCAATTCCCCATCACATGGGGAAAACCGCTTCTGCGTCAACAAAAGCCCGAGCCAATATCGAAGCCTGGACCAAAGAGTTGCAAGGAATCGGGCTAGACGCAATTGTTTCCAACACATCCGGTTGCGGCACAATGCTTAAGGATTATGGGCATATTTTTCGCAATGATAAAATTTGGTCCAGTCACGCTGCAAAAGTGTCCGATCGAGTGTTGGACATTAGCGAATTTCTCGCCCAGCTAGATATTTCAAGCCCAGCACCTTCAAAATTATCGGTTGCCTACCACTCAGCGTGCTCGCTTCAACACGGCCAACAGGTGCATGAAGCGCCCAAAAGTCTGTTAGAGGGATGTGGCTTTAAGGTCCTGGAAATACCCGAAGGACACCTCTGTTGTGGCTCCGCCGGAACTTATAATTTGCTTCAGCCCGCGATCGCGGGCAGTCTGCGCGATCGCAAACTCGCAAATATCGCGACCGTTGCACCAGATGTCATTGCTGCCGGAAACATCGGGTGCATTACGCAACTTTCCTCCGGCACCAATACCCCTGTCGTACACACGGTTCAATTAGTGGACTGGGCCACAGGAGGGCCCAAGCCCAAACCATTGGGGAGTACAGCTTGATCCCTCACGGCTATAGGACACCTGGTCCTTTCGCTGCGAGGAGTCATAATCGATGGATGACAATGATCCGCACGGTTCTAGTACTACTACTAATCACAGTGACACTGGGTTGTAAGCAAAAAGTCTGGGCCAACCAGGACGATGGGCGGCTTGACGCTTTGTTCTCTCAGCTCCAAATAACTAACTCGGAACGAGAAGCCAGGATCATAGAGAGGTTAATCTGGAAAATCTGGCTGGAGTCCGGGGATGATGCCGTGGACCGTCTCATGGCCGACGGAGTGAAGTCCATGGGAAACGGCAATTACGAACATGCGCTAGGTGCGTTTAACTCCATCGTCATGGGTGCGCCTAGATTTGCAGAAGGCTGGAACAAGCGCGCAACTCTTTATTGGTTGATGGGTGATTTTAATAAGTCCGTGGAAGATATTAAGCGTACTCTGGTGCTAGAACCGCGTCATTTTGGTGCCCTTTCCGGACTTGCGATGATTCTTGAGGCACAGGAACGCCCCTTGGATGCGCTAAAGGCTTTTGAGAAAGCATTGAAAATATATCCGGCGATGCCCAACTCCGCGCAACGGATTCGCGCACTATCTCGCCAGTTAGGTGAACCCATTTAAGTGACTCGGAAAGCGCGGCCGGCTTTATAGAAACCCCACTATTCCATCGTATCTCACACAAAAAACAGGACTACGAATGGTTAAAACAGTTGATTTTTACTTCGCTTTACCATCGCCATGGACCTATCTTGCGGGGCCGCGATTTCGAGAACTGGTTCAGCGCAACGACCTTACCGTGCGCTGGAAACCATTCGATGTCTCTCGCGTTTTCGCCCTTACTGGAACAAAACCTGTCAAGGATCGGCCACCACAAATCCAAGCCAACCGCCTTATGGATCTGGCACGATGGCATACGTTCCTCAACATGAAACTCAATCTTGAGCCGAAGTTCTTTCCAGTTGACCCAAGCCCTGCGGCGCGGATGGTAATTGCCGCTCTTCAAAACGGTACTAATGTAATGGATCTGGCAAACGCTTACATGAAAGCCGTCTGGGCTGAAGAACGTGACATCGCAGACCCTGACACCATTATAGCGATTTCCAACGAACAAGGTTTAGACGGTACATCCCTATATGATCAAATTGAAAAAGAGCGAGTGCTATCGGAGTTGGAAGAAAACACTCAGGAGGCGATTGCTAAAAACGTATTCGGGACCCCCACGTGGATATATGAGGACGTATTGTTTTGGGGTCAGGATAGACTCGACTTTCTGAGTCGTGCAATCGAGGAAAATAATTGAAGCAGCAAAAACATTTGCGGCACTTAAACAGGATGCGGAAAGGTCCTCTTACAGTTCTCGTCTTATTAACGATTCTCATCTTTGGGCTTACTCCAGCAGCCAAAGTATGGGCACGGGATCAACTCGTCATCGGGATGACTCAGTTTCCCGCCACTTTGAATCCCAACATCAACTCTATGTTGGCAAAATCCTTCGTGCTCAACATGACTCTAAGGACTGTCACCACTTACGACCAAGATTGGAATTTAGTGTGCCTTCTTTGCACGGAATTGCCGACTATCGAAAATGGGCTTGCCAAGTCTGAGATCCTCCCCAATGGCAATACCGGTGTCGCCGCGACCTACACCATCCACCCAGGAGCTACATGGGGAGATGGGACGCCGGTGACCACGGAGGACGTCTTATTTACCTGGGAGGCCGGGCGACACCAGCAAGCAGGATTTGCTGGTCTTGAAGGATACAAAAGAATCCTTGCAATCGACATTGTCGATGACAAGACTTTTACATTGCACAGCGACCGTTTGTCTTATGACTACAATTCACTGAACAACTTCTACGTCCTACCATCGCACCTAGAACGCGGACCATTCGAACAACCAGCGGAATATCGGTTCCGTACGACATATGACACAAACTCAACACATCCAGGCTTATATTTTGGCCCATACCGCATTACTGACGTCGAGTCAGGCGCACAAATAATACTTGAACCCAACCCACACTGGTACGGTCCTCCACCATATTTTCAACGGATCGTAGTCCGAGTGATCGAAAATACCGCGGCCTTGGAAGCAAACCTACTTTCTGGTGCAATTGACTACGTTGCAGGAGAACTAGGCTTTACAATTGAACAAGCCTTGTCCTTTGAACGTAGGAAAGGTGGCAGCTATAACACTTTCTACAAAGCCGGCTTGATTTATGAGCATCTCGATTTCAACCTTGGCAACCCCCTTTTTGCCGACCGGAGAGTTCGCCAGGCATTGCTGTATGCACTTAATCGCAAACAATTAGTTGAGCAATTATTCGGCGGCCAACAGCCAGTTGCACACTCAAGTATCAGCCCACTGGATCGGATATACAGCAAAAGTGTTCCCGTATACAGCTACGACGCGGATAAAGCGTCAGACTTATTAAACAGCGCTGGCTGGTCGATTATTCGAGATGGTGTGCGCCACAATGCAGACGGCCATCGCTTGTCGTTCACATTAATGACCACGGCAGGCAATAAGTCCCGTGAATTGGTTCAACAGGTATTGCAAAGCCAATGGCTTGAAGCTGGGATTGAGGTACTCATCCGCAATGAACCAGCACGCGTGTTTTTTGGTGAGACCATGGCGAAAAGGACCAATCAGGGGATGTCGATGTACGCGTGGATAAGCGCTCCGGAGTCACTCCCTCGCACCACATTGCGTTCAGACAATATCCCTAGCGAAAACAATGGTTGGTCAGGACAAAATTATCCCGGTTATTCCAATCCACGTATGGACGATCTCATCGATTCAATCGAAATTGAGCTGGACCCCAGCAAACGGATATCTTTGTGGGCCGACTTTCAGCTGCTGTACGCTACGGACTTACCAGCGCTTCCTTTGTTTTTCCGAGCCGAAGCATATTTTTTTCCCCAATGGCTTAAGGGAATACGCCCGACAGGACATTTGTCAA
>PTKD01000118.1 GCA_002938115.1 Alphaproteobacteria bacterium MarineAlpha9_Bin7
ATCCATGTCATACTAATCCCCCACCCTAATTCCATGCAGGAGAATATCACACCTGATTAAAGCAATACTGTTTAGTGACACTTATTCCCTCGGTGCTCACTAATTAAACGTTCACGGAAACATCGCGTATATACTGGGTAATAATAAGGACTTGATCAAATCCGTACAAAGATCGTGAGGTTTTGGCAATGAAAGCGATCATCTGTCGGGAACTGGGCAGCCCCCATGTTTTGCGACTGGAAGAACTAGCGTCGCAAAATCTCTTGGCAAACGAAGTCCGCATTCAAATTCATGCTGCTGCGATAAATTTCCCCGACATACTCATGGTAGCAGGTAAATATCAACACAAACCCTCGTTGCCGTTTGTACCCGGCTTTGAGGTTGCAGGGCAAATAGTGGAAACGATGCAGGATTGCGTCGCTTTCAAGGTTGGGGACAGAGTGATGGCAACCATGCGAACCGGGGGTTATGCCGAGGAATGTGTCGTCCCAACGGACGCTGTGCGACATATCCCCACGCCATTTGATTTTCCCCAGGCTGCCTCGTTCCAAGTAGGCCACGCTACTGCATACGTGTCATTGGTGCGCAGAGGAAGGCTGAACAAAAATGAAACGCTCTTGGTGCATGGCGCAACTGGTGGCGTCGGACTCGCAGCAGTAGAATTGGGAAGCGTTTTAGGAGCAAAAGTAATTGCTACTGTTAGTAAGCAAGAAAAGGTGGCGCCAGCGAAGCTCGCCGGTGCTGATCATGTGATCATTCTAGATAAAAATGGATTTAAAGATCAGGTTAAAGAACTTACGCGTGGAAACGGAGCAGATGTTATTTATGATCCGGTGGGCGGGGACATATTTGATGAGTCTCTTCGTTGCATTGCCTGGGGTGGGCGTTTATTGGTAATCGGCTTTGCAGGAGCGCGAATATCAAACGTTCCTGCAAACCATATTCTTATAAAGGGTTGTTCGATTATCGGTGTGCGCGCCGGGGAATTCGCACGCCGTAATCCGACGCAGGGGAGTGAAAACTACGAGGCAATGATTAAGTTGGCCAACGATGGCCGTCTCAAACCACGCGTGCACGCCCAACTACCACTTCATCAAGCGGCCGACGCGATGACCTTGTTAATCCAACGACAAGCAATTGGGAAAGTAGTGCTAATCCCATAACTTACAAAGAGGTTCACAAAAGCCCATCGCCACCCACAGCCTTGTCGGACGTCGTTGATGAGAGCGTGTTGGCCAGCCCGCGACACATATAAAGAAACGGCCACTAGATTCGTTTTAGTTCCGGTGACTACGTCTTGGTGTTTTGCACTGAGCAGCCGAGACAATCTGGCAACACTTATCCAGAGCGAGCGGCTTTTATCTCAGCCTCGGCAGCAATTGCCATCAACCGAAAGTCCGTCAAGATAGTTGCGAAGTCGAAACCTTTTTGAAATTTATCCCGCACAGACTTGCCGGACGGACAATGGATACCCGCCTTTATCCCGTGTTTATGCGCAGCTTCGAGTATTTCCTGAATCGCCGCAATGACGTTATCGGCAACGGGCTCCGGCGACGGAGGATTTCCCAAACTAATGGCCAGGTCACTAGGACCAACGTATATGGCGTCTAGACCCTCCACGGACATGATTGCGTCCAGATTTTCCATGGCTGTCGCCGTTTCAATCATCGCAAAAGTGATGATGGTATCATTTGCTTCACTAGCATAGTCTGCGCCACCATAAATTACTGCCCGGGCAGGACCAAAACTACGGTATCCAGCCGGAGCATAGTGACATGCGCCAACAAATTTCTGGCATTCCTCACGTGTATTCACCATGGGGCAAATGATCCCATAAGCCCCAGCATCAAGCATTTTCATTATTGGGGTAGGATCATTCCACGGCACCCGGGCCAGGGGAGTAACCTCGCAAGTGGAAATCGCCTGCAACATGGACAAGCCTGCTTGAAAATCAACCATCCCATGCTGCATATCAACCGTGACGCTGTCGAATGAAGCATTGGACATCACTTCTGCACTGAACGAGTTAGGTATACCCAACCATCCATTAACGACGCTTTCTCCCCGCGCCCAAATATTACGAATACCGTTTTCCCGCATATTACTCCTCCCGATAATCCCACAACCCATTGGCCGGAGAATTTTCATAAACATAAACGAAGCCCACAGAAGCGCTCAATATTTTAATAAGAGTGGCCCAAAACCATCGACCTTGTCATCTAGGCCCTGCGCTCGAAGGCCATGCCAATAAGTGGCTGTATTGATTGCAATCACAGACTTGGAAAATTGCCTTTCGGCTTCTACCGCTTCATAAGCCATGGAAAGATTCGTTCCAACCTGGACTAACGCATCAACATCTTCCCCGTCTATGGACGCCAAATGACCTCTGATCTCCCCGCCTTGGACATGGGAAATTGCGATCGGAGTAGGACACCTCAGTCCCTTGAATCGCACTACCTCAAACCCACACTCGGTAAAAAAACGTGTGACCTGTTCATCAGAAACGGGTTGGTAAGGCGATAGGACTGCTATCCGTTTCGCATTCACTAATTTTAGCGCTGCCTCCACAGCAAATGACCCACTCGATACGCCTAGTCCGGTATATTGCTCAATTTCTTCGCGGCGTTTTGCGGCAGCATCATAACCACCCCAAAACATTACAGCCGACATACCCATAAGCAGATAATCCGGCTCACAAGTCATACATCGGTCGATTGCTTCGTATAATTCGCTTTCGATTGCACTCATCAATTTGATAAAATCTTCATTACTTGTGAGCGGCATGTTCGAAATCGCGATACGACCGAAGTGGTTTGTTACACCCAACGGTCGCATTCCGTCAAATTCAGGCTGAACAACAGTATTGGTCGACGGCGCGACCACAGCAAACTTGCAACGCCATCCCAAGGCATCTGGCATTGGGCTCTCCTGTAGTTTGGTTTGCCGGAAATTAAACACTGAACAGAGCTCGGACAAGTTTCCGATAAGACCTTGTGCCCCTTTATGCTCTCCTGACCTTGATTCACACTTAGTGAGGTGGTTATGTTTGACTCTGAAGCATATCGGTATCGTACCGGGATCTAACAAATTTGAGGGGAGGAGAAGTAAGGCCGATGCCACAACGGGTCCAATCCGGTGATCTTGCAATTGCCGAGGAACTTTACAAATTTATCAATGATGAAGTTCTGCCTGGCACAAATATCTCTCCCGACAAATTTTGGTCGGAATTTGAATCAGTCATTCGTGATCTTGCTCCCCGCAACCGGGTTCTCCTTTCAAAGAGGGATGAGCTACAGTCGCAAATCGACAGATGGCATCAAACGCACCGCAACGAACCGTCAGACCCAAAAACGTACAAAAGCTTTTTGACGGAGATCGGCTATTTAATACCTGAAGGTGACGCTTTTTCGATTGTTACCGAAAACGTTGACGAGGAAATATGCGCTACGGCAGGCCCCCAACTGGTTGTGCCTGTTACCAATGCAAGATACGCCCTTAATGCTGCAAACGCTCGCTGGGGCAGCCTCTATGATGCGCTCTATGGAACTGATGTAATCGACGAGGAAAACGGAGCCGAACGCCGCGGAGAATACAACCCCGTACGTGGCGAGAGGGTAATCGCTTTTGGTAGGGACTTCTTGGACCGGACGGTACCACTCGACTCGGGCTCTCATAAGGACGTAGCTAAATATTTTATTTCTGACGGCGATCTCGTCGTAAAGCTTGCCAATGGTAGATCGACCATACTTGCCGACAAATCCGAAAAATTAGTCGGGTATCGGGGGCCAACCAATTTACC
Source organism: Alphaproteobacteria bacterium MarineAlpha9_Bin7 (assembly GCA_002938115.1). GTDB lineage: Bacteria > Pseudomonadota > Alphaproteobacteria > UBA7887 > UBA7887. The sequence continues at coordinate 3,800 of PTKD01000118.1, forward strand.
GTCGGCAGTACTGCTAATGAACAATGGGCTCCACGTGGAAATTGCGATCGATCGTGAACACACGATTGGGAAAGATGACCCGGCCGGAATTTATGATCTCATACTTGAGGCAGCCGTGACCACCATCGTCGACTGCGAGGATTCAGTTTCTACCGTGGATGCAGAGGATAAAGTAGTTGCATATCGCAACTGGCTAGGTTTGATGAAAGGCGATTTGTCTGCGTCTTTTGCCAAAGACGACCAAACTGTTGAACGCCGACTAAATCCCGATCAAATTTATCGAACACCAGAGGATACGGAACTCACCCTGCCCGGCAGAAGTCTTATGTTGGTGCGGAACGTCGGCCACCTCATGACCATCGACGCCATCTTGGATGCAGATGGTAATCGAGTGCCCGAGGGGATCCTGGATGCAATGGTTACGTCGTTAATTGCCATCCACGATTTAAATAAAAAAAATGGCGCCCGTAATAGCCGAATGGGATCGGTGTATATCGTCAAACCCAAGATGCATGGGCCAGAAGAAGTCGCTTTTTCCAGTGAGCTATTTGCGCGCGTAGAGGCCGCATTGGAGCTGCCTTTATTCACCTTAAAAATGGGAATCATGGACGAAGAGCGTCGAACCACTGTCAACCTCAAAGAATGCATCCGAGCGGCCAAAGAGAGGGTGGTCTTTATCAACACTGGTTTCCTCGACCGTACGGGAGATGAAATGCACACCTCCATGGAGGCAGGCCCAATGATCCGAAAAGGCGATATGAAAACCGCCGACTGGATGCAAGCGTACGAGGAATGGAATGTGGATATCGGACTGGAATGTGGGCTTAAGGGGAGGGCGCAAATCGGGAAAGGTATGTGGGCCATGCCCGACAAAATGGCTGACATGCTTCAAACAAAAATTGGCCACCCAGAAGCCGGGGCCACCACAGCCTGGGTGCCCTCACCAACAGCCGCGACACTTCATGCCATGCATTACCATGAAATCTTTGTGGCAGAATGTCAGGATGCACTTGCCACCCGTCAACGTGCAGACCTTTCGCGTATCTTAACAATTCCCCAGGCAGAGCGGCCGAATTGGCCCCCGGAAATTATTCAAAGAGAACTGGACAACAACGCACAAGGGATACTTGGCTACGTGGTGCGTTGGGTCGATCAGGGAATCGGCTGCTCCAAGGTTCCGGATATCAACAACGTCGGGCTAATGGAGGATAGAGCAACCTTGCGGATATCTAGTCAACACATAGCCAATTGGCTTCATCATGGCATATGCGACAAAGAGCAGGTGATGAGCACGATGAGACGCATGGCTGCAATCGTAGATCAACAGAACGAAGGCGACCCCTTATACCAAGCAATGGCAGATGATTTCGAAACCAACATTGCTTTTCGAGCTGCATGTGACTTGATATTTAAAGGAATAGACCAACCCAGTGGTTACACGGAACCGATTCTCCACGAACGAAGGCTGCAAGTAAAGAACATGCTCGAAGCTTAAGGCGACATCTGGTGAAATTGCGTTAGCGATGCTCGTGTCCGCACCAGGAGCATTTAATGCCCAGCCGACGTTACTCCGCGGCCATCCGGCCTTTTGAGAATTGAAGCTCTCCGCAGACTACGTATTCCAATGTTTGTACGACCTGTTCCGTGGTCCGACAAACAGCAAGCGCTGCAGCATCTACCTCTTTAAGCGCGTGGTTTAAGTTTGGTTCATGAACAGTGATTAAGGATTTTCCCAACGCCGTTGCCATACCAGCATCAAAGGCAGCGTTCCACTGCCGGTACTTTTCGCCGAACCAAACTATTACGATATCGGAAATACCAATAAGCGTGCGAGTTCTAATCGCATTCATAGATGCGCCCTTGTGATCATGCCAAAATGAGTCTGTTTCAGCACCGAGGATTACGCTGCCACAATCGTCGCTATCCGCATGTACGCACACTGGCGAATGGAGTTGCACGGGCAATTCAGCATCAGCCAATCCCGAAGCAATGCTTTCTCGCCAATCAGTGTGAATTTCGCCGGACAAATAAATGTTCCAGATCCTTTGATCCATCAGCTTTTTCCTTAGTCAGCCGGTTTCCTATTACAAATAACATATTGGCTGGGGGACCTGGATTCGAACCAGGACTAAGCGGGTCAGAGCCGCTCGTTCTACCGTTAAACTATCCCCCAAACTTAAGGCAACGCACCCTGTTTTTTGTGCCCCACCCGTGATCTGGAAGCTAGGTAGCGAGCCAAACAGTGTCAAGACGACCTAGGGAGAAAACGCAGCCAAGTGATAGATGAGCATTCGCCTTGTTTAAATAACGTGCTGAGATGACGGACAGGCCGAAAGCGGGCAGAGAAATCCCTCGAATGACATGTAAAATTTCAATGAAGAATTTGTTTTTAAAAAATGAGTCTGATTTACTCTAGCTTTCCGCGGA
>PTKD01000119.1 GCA_002938115.1 Alphaproteobacteria bacterium MarineAlpha9_Bin7
ATACAAGGGATCGATAGAGCGTTGAGCGGGCGCATTTCCATCGTCGCTTCCACCGCTCTGGACATCAAAAACATTGCTTTTGAATTCAATGGGGGTCCAGGAGAGTTGTCGTTTCAGGAATTATTCCCTCAAACCCCAAGCCTCATTGTCAGCAATTTACGAGCAGCAGGAATACTGAAACCCATTACTCAAACACTTACTTTAGACGAAATTTTCATCGACCTCGGTAATACCACCATAAACGCTAGTGCCTCTGTTGAAGGCGAGTGGTTAAAGCCTAAAATTGAAGCCAATATCTTGGTAGAGAATTTTCCTGTATCTCGTATTGGCGAAGCCTGGCCACCAACCCTTGCAACAAATGCTCGTGAATGGGTTACGAGTCGCATTTCTCATGGCACAGTGGAGCGTTTGGACGTGCATCTCAACATTGATCCTGGAGATTGGGAAAATAGTAGGATCGCCAACCGCGAAACGCTTTATGGACAGTTTAGCGTTGTTGGAAGCACCGTAGATTATTTGCCAGGACTTCCGGTTGCAGAAAATTTGACGGCCACAGGATGGTACGATGGTGTTGACCTGCATTTCAATATCAGTGACGGCCATCTAAGTAATCAAACTCTACGTGACGTTACGGTTAGTCTTTCAGGCCTAGAGAAATTGGATGCACGAGGCACAATCCGAATCAAATCCGTTGGCCCAATAAACGATCTAGTCCAAATCCTTAACACATCGCCAGTACAAAATGCTCACGTTCTCTTCACGGATTCATCTTTACTAAAAGGTACCATCGACATGGACCTTGAAGTCAATTTTCCCTTGCTCAAAGATCTTGAAATTGAAGAACTCCAGATTTCTGGCGCTACAGTCTTGAGCAACGTGTCTATCCAAAAATTAAATCCATCCCCGCTACTTCCAAAAATCGATATCAAAGATTTGAATGGGAAAATGATTATCCGCACAAACGGTTTTGACCTGGATGGATCGACCTTGGCAAATGAAACCCCTATTAAATTCTCCTGGCAGGAGAATCTGACCCCTCAGGAAAACCAATTTGTTACCCGAATCGATTTACACACGAGACTTGGGGAATCTGAACGAAAACAATGGGCAATTAATGACAATCGTCTCCAAGGCTTCATTGGGGCGACCGTGACATTAATGACTGACACAGATGGAACAACGGAGACCAACATATCAATTGACGCGACAGCCGCACATTTGACTATTCCTTCTCTGCAATGGAGTAAAATTCCTGGGACCTCAGCAAAGGCGGGAATAGCTTTAAATTTAAAGAATGGCATTCCTCTTGGAAATCCCACATTTGATTTCAGTTCTGAAAACTTCGTCACTCGAGGTCACATCGAACTTGCTGATCAGCAATTTGTAAAATCGTTAGTTTTCAAGTTACTTGAAGTTGGGGAAACACGCCTCTCCGGACGGTTGGATGTGGAGGAAAATGGGAAATATAATATAGAAATAGCGGCAGATGTGCTCGATATACGACCATTTATCGGCAATTCCCACATCGATGACATGCAACAAATAGTCGTGTCAGGCACGGCAGCTACGGCCATTCTTACCGACAAAGTGATTTTATCCGGCCTTGAAGGCTCGATGACGCGCCACAAGGATAGCAGCATCACATTAGAAGGTATGGCGCATGAACTTGATCTACGTTCGTATTTTGCAGACAAGTCAGACAACCATGAAACTGTAACTGATGAGGAGCAGAACTTTCCGCGGATAACTTTTTTGGGAAACATAAAACGCGTTGTGATTAGTGACCTAATGCACCTCTCAGACCTACACGGGCAAATTCATTATGACGGAGATAAAATTGGGCTTGCTGAGATAAACGCTCACTTTGAAGAATCAGACAATGTCGAATTTCGTATAAGTGAACGCCACAAAAGTCGCGTCCTCTCAATTACTTCCGAAAATGCAGGCGCGGTGCTCCGTGCCCTCGATGTAACCGATGACGTAGTGGGAGGCAGCCTCAACCTTCAAGGGACCTTCCACGATGACCAAGAAGGAAAGCCACTAACGGGAGAACTCATAATCAACGACTTTCACGTGGTAAATGCCCCACCGCTGGCCAAACTATTAACCATTGCCACTCTGACCGGAGCCCTTGAATTGCTCGGCGGGAAAGGCCTGCCGTTTGATCAATTACAGGCACCGTTCGTTTATCAAGATGAAACAATTATCTTCGATAAAGCTCGTGCGAGTGGTTTATCTCTCGGATTAACAATCAATGGTGGAATCAGACTCAGGGATAATATCGTTGATCTTAACGGTACAATAATTCCAGCCTACATATTGAACAGCTTTGTCAGTTATGTGCCAGTTATCGGGGATATTCTTATCGGTGGTGATGGCCAAGGTGTGTTTGCAGCAACATATCGCGCTCGTGGCTCTTTTGATGACATGGAAATCACTGTCAATCCCCTTACATTGCTTGCCCCCGGGATACTGCGGGATTTATTTAAGCTGTTTGATCGCGCGGCAAACCCTCCTAGCGAAGATAGATAAGCATCCGAAAGAATCCTCGATTGGCTTTCCCTTAAAACCACACAAAATACGCGGATGACTGCGTTCTTGGGATGTAAACAGAATCCAGGGTTGTCCTATTTCCCAAAATTCACCGCGTGGCAAAGAGAGCTATAATTCATCCTTGGTATTGTTAATCGGCCGCAATATCGCGTGCCGTTTTTTGCCAGCCGAAAGTTTGACTACGCCATTCTTATCTAGATCATCCATCGTTACAGCGTGATTTTCCAAGCGCACAGCAACATCGTTTATTCGAGCCCCACCGCCCCGAATAAGTCTCCGAACCTCTCCATTTGATTTGCCTAAACCGACAAGTTGAAACGCCTCTACTACGCTAATACCATCCGACAAAGATTCCCTGGGGACGCTATACGCTGGTAGCTCATCTCCTAAGCCCCGCCGCTCGAATGTATCGCGTGCCGTCCGGGATGCAGACTCTGCGGCATCAACCCCTCGGCACAACGTTGTTGCATGATCCGCTAGTAATATCTTAGCGTCGTTGATTTCGGCTCCCTCGAGTTTCTCAAGACTGTCAATCTCTTGTAACGGCAGCTCAGTAAATAAGCGCAAGAATCGACCAACATCCGCATCGTCAACGTTTCGCCAGTATTGCCAATAGTCGTAATTCGAAAGGCGCTCCTCGTTTAACCACACAGCACCCATGGCTGTCTTGCCCATCTTCTCGCCGGAAGCCGTCTGGAGCAGCGGCGAAGTGAGACCAAATAAGCTCTTGTTCTCGACGCGACGACCTAGTTCGACCCCGTTGACGATGTTGCCCCACTGATCAGACCCGCCCAGCTGCAGGACGCACGCGTACCTTCTTGCTAACTCCAAAAAATCGTAAGCTTGCAGCACCATGTAGTTGAACTCGAGAAAACTTAGTGGCTGCTCCCTTTCAAGTCGAAGTTTGATAGAATCAAAACTTAACATTCGATTGACCGAAAAGTGCCGCCCATAGTTCCTCAAAAACTTTACATAATTGAGATCGCATAACCACTCAGCATTGTTCACCAAAACTGCATCTGTCGGACCTTCTCCAAACTTCACAAACCGCTCAAATATCTGACGAATTCCCAGCATGTTGCGGTTAATTTCGTCGTCACTGAGCAACTTCCTCCCGCTATCTTTGCCGGATGGATCACCTATCATGGTAGTACCGCCACCAAGGAGCACGACCGGCCTATGCCCCGCTTGTTGAAGGTGACGCAGTAGCATGATTGGCACCAAGCTCCCCACATGCAAGCTATCCGCAGTGCAATCAAAACCGATATAACCAACAATCGGTTGCGCCACCGCGAGGGCATCCAGCCCCTCAAGGTCGGTACACTGGTGCAAATAGCCCCGGGCCACAATGGTCCGCAACAACTCTGATTTAGGAGTGGTCATTGAATGACGACATTTATCCAATTAACAGAGATAGATAACGTTCAACCTCTTACCATACGTATACTAATCGCGCCATCAGACTTCACGGAGCAATCGTGACCACTCTTATTCAAACCAAGCCTTTGTGCGCAATTGGCCTCATGAGCGGAACCTCTTTAGACGGGATAGATATTGCAGTACTGACTACAAACGGTGAGATTGTGTCGAAATTTGGGCCAGCTGCTACCGTACCATACAACAGGAAGCTTCGGGAAAAAGTACGTAGCACGCTAGGTGGCGTCGGCGATACCTCGGGGGCAGAGGCGCTAGTAACGGAGGCACACATTGTTGCCGTGAGAACCTTCTTGACGGAACATGGTTTAAATGCGCCTGAAATCGACCTAATCGGACTCCACGGACACACTATACTGCATAGACCGCTAATCGGAAAAACCTGGCAGATAGGCGATGGAAAAAGGCTCGCACAAGAGCTTTCAATAGATGTGGTAGCTGACTTTCGGGGGGCCGATGTGGAAGGGGGCGGAGAGGGCGCGCCCCTTGCCCCAATCTTTCATCAGTCACTGGCACATGCACTAGAACATCCCTTGTGCGTCCTCAATATCGGCGGCGTGGCAAATGTGACCTGGATAAATCGAAAAGAAATGGTTGCTTTTGACACTGGCCCTGGCAGCGCCTTAATAGATGACTGGATGCTTCAACATACTGGTCAGGAAATGGATGCTAGAGGTATGTTGGCGGCCACGGGACAAATCGACGAGATGGCGGTAAAAGAACTTCTTAGCGACCCTTATTTTAGCCGATCGGCTCCAAAATCTCTGGACCGGAATCATTTTTCTGAACGCGCCGCAACACTTCTAGCAAAAAGGACTCCTGCGGACGGCGTCGCTACTTTAACCACATTCACTGCACGGGCCGTGCGTCTAGCGCTGCAAGAATTCCCGAAAGCCCCGCGCCAGTTCTTAGTGTGCGGCGGAGGCAGGAAAAACGATACACTCATGCAAACTTTACACATGGAATTGAGTACACAGGTAAAGTCCGTAGAAAGCGTCGGCTGGCGCGGCGATGCGATGGAAGCGCAATTAATGGCTTTTCTGGCAGTACGGAGCCGATATCGCCTTCCACTCAGTTTTCCCACCACCACTGGGGTTGCATCGCCCACGACCGGCGGGCGACTATTTCGCGCAGCGCCCAACACTAATGAGGCGGCAGGGCGACGTACATAGGTACACCCGAACTAGTTCCTACACTTAATTTCTGATGTAATTTCGTGACAAAGCCTAGAGAACTAACAAATGACCCTCTCCTAATTTTTCCCTAGTTCCTTCATGCGTTTGGTCACATATTTCTTAGCCCGATCTGCTATCCGCTCGAGGTGATTAGCAAAAAAATGATCTGCGCCACGCATTTTTACGTAGTCAATATCAACGTAACGCTGGCTGGACAATTTCTCAGCCAATTTGGCTACGTCCGCCTCTGGAACAATTTCGTCGGCGGTACCTTGAATTACCATTCCAGAAACAGGACAGGGTGCTAAAAACGCGAAATCAAATATATTCGCCGGAGGTGCAATATTTACAAATCCCGTGATCTCGGGTCGACGCATTAGAAGCTGGAATGAAATCCAAGCCCCGAATGAGAATCCGCTAACCCAACAAGCCCGAGCGTCAGCGTTAAAACTCTGCACCCAATCAAGCGCAGAAGCTGCGTCGCTGAGCTCCCCCGTACCAAAATCATATTCTCCCTGGCTACGTCCAACTCCCCGAAAATTGAATCGAAGTGTAGAGAATCCCATAGACGTAAAGGTGTGGAAAACACTGTATACGACCTTGTTATTCATACTCCCACCGTGTTGCGGATGCGGATGCAACACAAGCGCAATTGGCGGATTTTCACCGCGTCCATGCTGGTAACGGCCCTCCAGTCGACCTTCCGGACCATTGAAAATGACTTCAGGCACTCTGCTATCTCCTCCCGAAACCCGTCGGTGCAACTTCGCAAAGCCTCCGACCTAAATGCCCGGGGAGGCAATAATGCCAAGAATACCAAATCACAAATTCTTGACTGAATTCGTCAAGGATTTTATATCCAGGATTCAAACTTTAGGAAATTAAATGGGCGCGCACAGCCTGGAGCAGGTGCAACCCCTAAGCATATCATAACGATCAAGATGATTTTCAAGAATTTAGCCAACCAAATTTCGGTGATTTTGGATCATGACCCAGCGGCACGCTCCTGGCTAGAGGTGATTTTTTGCTACCCAGGGT
>PTKD01000012.1 GCA_002938115.1 Alphaproteobacteria bacterium MarineAlpha9_Bin7
TGTAAAATATGGCGTCTTCATTTATTTCGACCGCTGGAGCTTTTGGCCCCACTTTTGTGGTCTCCTGCGCGAGAGTAGTGGAGGCAGCGAGCAGAGATATCACAAAGGTAGCAGCTGCAAACGAAGTAGCGTTGCAGTAATAAAGGCCCAGCCGTCGACTTTCGATTGCGCGCAACACTATGCGCATGGTCAAATTCTCCGCTGTCCAGTCTGTGTCACCTTATATCTCCCCCGGGACCTCTGAGAGAGCGCAAAACTCTAGCATATATGACAATAACGAGGCCTGGACGACTGAACAACTCATTATCGAACCAGCGTTGGCGCACGGGCCTCGCGCAACAGGGCTCCCAACGTCGCATGCAAATGGCCATTGGCCGCCAAGATGCCGATGCCTTTTGTGGGGCTGCCGGTGCCAGATAAGCCACTTGCGAAGCCACCAGCCTCCTGAACGAGCAGTGCGCCGCTCGCACAGTCAGCTGCTGTCGCTGATAAACTCCAAAAGCCATCTAGCCAACCGGCTGCAACGTAAGCCAAATCCAGAGCAATGGATCCGAGCACCCTTACGTCATTTGTCTGCTGAGCGACCGCGCTTCGCGCTTTATGCACGAATGGCTCACTATTGTTTACCTCGAAGTTGCCAATAACTGCGGCATCAATTTGACCACGCTCGGAGACACGAATTCTACGATCGTTCCGATATGCCCCGACCCCTTTTTCTGCCCAATATAGATCATCGTGGACGGAGTCATAAATTACCGCGGCGAGGGTTTCCTGTCCCCGCGCAAGAGCGATTGTGACCGCGAAATGGGGAATGCCATGGGAAAAATTGGTGCGGCCGGATATCGGGTTTGCGAGCCACACTTCGCGGCTCCCTATCAATTCTCCACTAGTGCTGCCGGTTAACAATACATCGCGCTCGGGGCGCGCTTTGGTCAGATTCTCATTTAAGGTCCACACACCATGATTAAATGAGCGCTCCGTATATTCCATACTTCCTTCGCGGCTCGTCTGGAGTTGCCCTATTTCACCAAAATCACGTGTCAATGCCCGCGCAACTTTAGTTGCACAAGTTACCATGACGTTAATTTCAGCTGAACGGATGGCCATTATTCTCTGATAGTCGGAGGCAGGTAATTAATTTTTTGCGCGCTCAACATATGAACCGTCCGCAGTATTGACAATTATTTCTGTACCGCTCTCGATGTGATGCGGGACCATGGTGCGCAAACCATTAGCAAGGACGGCCGGCTTAAAACTTGAGGCAGCAGTTTGACCTTTGACTACTGGCTCAGTCTCGGCAACGGACACTACCACGGTGTCTGGCAAGGTGGCGTAGAGCACCTCGCCTTCATATGACTGGATCATCACTTTCATGCCATCCTGTAGGAATGCACTCGCTTCCCCAAGAACTTTGATATTGAGGGTCACTTGTTCATAATTTTCTGTATCCATAAAAGTCAATTGCTCGTCGTCTGCATACAGAAACTGGTAGGGCTTCTCCTCTAACCGAACACGCTCAACGTCTTGGGCGGCACGGAAACGCTCATTAAGTTTGCTTCCATCTCTCAGATTCTTAAGCTCGACTTGGTTATATGCACCGCCCTTTCCGGGCTGTGTACTCTGCGATTTTACTGCTCGCCACAGGTTGCCTTTATGCTCGATAATCATGCCTGGGCGAATCGAGTTCCCGTTTATCTTCATTTTTGTAACCAACCGTTTGTAGTAATGACGACGAAGACGGCGCGGACCGTAGCAATTAGATTTAGCAATGGCAACGCGCATGCCCGTGACAACATATATTATAGTTGTCTGGTTGTGCGCCGTCTGTTGTTCGACTGGACTATGATTGTGTTGTTATCTCTTTGTTAAACTCAGCCACAGCAGTTCCCGGTCCGTCCCGATGTCCCCAAACTCCAGATATAACTGCGATGAAGTCTGCTCCTGCCTGTACTAAGGCCCCGCAGTTGTCAGTCGTTATCCCTCCTATTGCGACACCCGGTACGGTTGTAACGTCCTGCCACCAGGTTAGGAGTTCCGGCTCGGCGCGCTCCGGCGGTTGTTTGGTTGCCGTCGGATAAAAAGCTCCGAATGCAACATAGTCTGCCCCCTTTTCACCCGCGACGATAGCTAAATGTTGGGAGTTGTAACAGCTGACCCCCACTATGGCATTCCTCCCCATCAAGCGGCGGGCTTCCGTATAACTTGCATCATTTTTCCCGACGTGAACACCGTCAGCGCCGACGTCCGCAGCCAAATCTGGCCGATCGTTTAAGATAAAGGCGACATCGTGATCGTGACAAATGGGTATCAGTTGCGCGCTAGCAGCTCGAATGGCCTCATCGCCAGCATTCTTGAGTCGAAGTTGAAGACAGGCAACATCCCCAGCCTTCAACGCCAAGATCAATTGATCGGTAAAATCATCTATCGAAAGTGCCGGTGGGCTTATAAGATAGAGGCGGCAGCGGTTACCGCTGCTGGATTGTGTACCTTTCTTCACGTTTGTTCTCGCTCAAGCCGGTCAAGCCAGTTGTGGCAACATTTTATTGGGTCGACGATATCCTGAAGATCTAAAACTGGGCCTTTGTTGATTTGGACCAGGCGGGCTCCGCTTTTACTGATTAGTTGTGCAATCTTATCGTGAACCATTGGCGGTCCTGAGAACGCAAAAATAGACCAGCCAACTCGAAGTGCACCCAGCACCAAACTCGGGTCATCACCACAGTCTAGAACCACAAGCTCCATGTCGGTCGGGGAAGCTTGTGCGCAGCTTGCCGCCGATTTTAGATATAATGCGCCAGCGTATGCGGCCGCATCAGGTGGTGTGCGAATGATGGGCATTATGGCGGGCTTTCGCTCACGGATCGTCGAGAAAGCCGCTTCGAAATGCAACCGGGAATGGCAAATGATTTCGCCTCGCTTTGGCATCGATTGTTCAGGTTTTTAGCGCTTCAACGCCCGGCAAGCTCCCGCCTTCCAGCCACTCGAGGAATGCGCCGCCAGCGCTTGAAACATACGTGAACTGGGCATCGGCTCCCGAATGTTTAAGCGCCGCTAACGTATCACCTCCTCCTGCGACACTAACGAGAGAGCCAGTTTGTGTCATCGCTGCCGTTTTTTGGGCAAGAAAATTGGTAGAGGTATCAAAGGGTGGCGTTTCAAACATTCCCATCGGTCCATTCCAAAGCAACGTTCTGCAGTCTGACATTCTACTACTTACAAGGTTGGTACTAGCCGGACCAATATCGAGAATCCTAGTATCGGGAGCAATCGATCGCACCGGGACAATTTGTGGTCTGTCATTTACCCCCCTGTTTTTCAGGATCATGGCGTCAATCGGCAACAAAATTTCACAGGAATTTGCGTTTGCCCGCGCGAGAATTGCTCGGGCTTCATCTGCCATTTCCGGCTCACATATTGAAGTACCGATTTCGATTCCCTGGGAATAAAGGAAAGTATTTGCCATTCCTCCACCGATTGCTATTACCTCAACGTGATCAATTAAATTTCCTATCAGTTTCAGCTTCGTTGATATTTTTGCGCCACCAATGATTGCCATCGTGGGCGGATCTGGGTGGCTAAGTACCCTAGAAAGTGCATCAAGCTCTGTCTGCATTAATCTGCCGGCGGCATTGGGCAACAGAGCAGGCACACCGACCACTGAAGCATGGTGTCGGTGCGATGTGGAGAAAGCATCGTTAATATAGATATCTCCTAACGCGGAAAGTTTGGCAGCGAAATTTGGATCGTTAGCTTCCTCGCCTTTATGAAAGCGAAGATTTTCTAGAAGTGCAAAATCACCAGGTTTGATTGTACTGGAAATCGCCTGGGCGTTCGTGCCAATACAGTTGCTAGCAAACATTATATCGATACCGCCTAATGCTTTTGAGAGAGATGCGGACACAAGCCGAAGGGAGAGCTGGCTGGTCCGTTTGCCCGCAGGTCGACCCAAATGTGAAATCAAAATGGTTCTTGCGCCGCGTGCAGAAAGTTCCATCAAAGTCGGCGCCACAAGGTTAATCCGGCTTTCATCGGTTATTTGGAGATCTTTGTTCATTGGTACGTTCAGGTCGGCCCGTACTAAGACGGATTTTCCGTTGACGTCCAAATCATCTAGTGTGTTGTATAATTTGTCAGGCACAGGATGAGCGCGAGGTCATAGATCGTTGAACAGTGCCGCGACGTCGTTCATTCGATTCGAAAATCCCCATTCATTGTCGTACCAAGATAAAACCCGGACTAGTGTCCCGTCTACAACCTGAGTTTGCGATAGATCAAACGTCGAGCTCGCGGGGTCATGATTAAAATCCATCGATACCAGTGGTACGGCGTTAAGTTTAAGTATGTCTTTCATAGGACCAGCCGCCGCCTCAGTTACTGCTTTGTTGACTGCCTCCACGGTTGTACTTTTTGTCGAGGTGAAGGTGAAGTCGATAAGTGACACGTTGGGTGTTGGAACCCGGATGGCGGTGCCATCTAACTTTCCGGCAAGTTCTGGCAACACTAGGCCAACTGCTCGGGCTGCGCCGGTAGACGTAGGGATCATCGACATGCCCGCGGCGCGAGCTCGGTGGAAGTCCTTATGGAGGGTATCTAAGACGGGTTGATCACCAGTGAAAGCGTGGATCGTCGTCATGAAACCGCGTTCAATGCCTATTGCATCGTTTAACACCTTAGCAACAGGAGCCAGGCAATTGGTTGTGCAAGAAGCGTTCGAAACTATCTTATGCTCACTGTTGAGATCAGAGTGATTAACCCCATAGACGATGGTCATGTCGGCGTCCGTTGCCGGGGCGGAGATTAAGACTCTTTTGGAGCCGGCATCAATGTGTGCGGCAGCTGCATCACGGCTAGTAAAAATACCTGTGCATTCAAGCGCAACTTCAACCCCCAACTTTTTCCAAGGGAGTTTCGAAGGGTCCCGTTCAGCCGTCACTTTGATTGGCCCATTTCCAACGTCGATGCTGTCCCCTTTTACTTCTACTTTGTACGGGAAGCGGCCGTGAATTGAATCGTGTTGCAGTAGGTGGGCATTAGCCTCTACCGGGCCCAAATCGTTAACTCCTACTATTTGAACATCATTGCGTTTGGACTCAATTGCAGCACGCATCACCAATCGCCCAATTCGACCAAATCCGTTTATGCCAACTCGAACTGCCATGGTCTTATCCTTTCTGGTCGCGACCCGTTATTGACAAATGACAACGCACTCCTGCCGCGATTTTTTCGGCAGTCAGGCCGAAATGATCGTAAAGGTCTTTATAGGGCGCAGATGCGCCAAATCCAGTCATGCCAAAAAATATTCCGCCTTCCCCTAGCCATCGATCCCAACCAGAGCGCACAGCGGCTTCAATGCCAACCCTCAGGGTTCCTTGGCCAAGAACGTTTTCGCGGACCGAACCTTCAAGATTTTCCAGTAGTTCCCAACATGGCATGGATATGACACGAGTGGGTATACCGGTTTTCTGTAGACGTTTACGAACGTCTGTTGCGATCGAGACTTCCGAACCAGTCGCCAGTAAAGTTACCTCTGCTTCACCATCAGCAGGTTGGAGTTCATAGGCGCCGTCGGCGCACGGGTTGGTGTGTTCCAAGGCCCCGCGGATTACCGGTAAAACTTGTCGGGTAAGCACTAAAACTGAGGGTCCTGATTTTCGACATAATGCCAGAGCCCAACACTCGGCAGTTTCCACGGAATCTGCAGGGCGAAACACAGCGAGGTTAGGAATAGCTCGTAATGCAGCTAAATGTTCCACTGGCTGATGAGTAGGACCATCTTCTCCCAGCCCGATAGAATCGTGCGTCATTACATAAATTACGCGGAGGCCCATTAAGGCTGAAAGGCGCATTGCTGGCCGAGCATAATCGGAAAATACTAGGAAGGTACCTCCGTACGGGATTAAACCACCGTGAAGGGCTATGCCGTTCATAGCTGCCGCCATGGCATGCTCCCGGACACCGTAATAGATATAGTCACCTTCGAAATTGTCAGCTGTCACGCTCACCATTCGAGGGGATTTTGTATTGTTTGAGCCGGTGAGATCAGCTGAGCCACCGATTGTATTCGGAATTTTTTCGTTGATTATTTCAAGAACGGCCTCGGAGGCTTTGCGGGTCGCTACCGCTTTTCCAGAGGCTATTTGCGCGTCCTTAAATTTATCTAATGCGCTTGTCCAATCCGATGGTAGCAATCCGGCATTCGTGGTTTCGAAATCAGTGCGGCGATCCGACGCTTTCAGCCTCGCCTGCCAGGCTTTTCGGGGTGCGGCGCCCCTTCTCCCAAGTTGTCGCCACTGGCCAAGAATTGGTTCAGGGATTTTAAATGGTTGATGGGGCCAGTTGAGAGCTAGTCTAGCAGCTTGTACCTCTTCCTTTCCAAGCGGAGCGCCGTGAGTGGAAGCCGTGCCCTGTTTGTTGGGCGCGCCGCGACCAATAGTGGTTGCGCATGATATCATCGAGGGCCGAGAGTCACCATTGGCTAGCTTAATGGCACTGGCTACTGCTGCGGGATCATGTCCGTCGACGCGTTGGACGTGCCATCTCAACGCTGCAAATCGCGCACATTGGTCATCAGAAACGGTCAGGTCCGTAGGGCCGTCAATCGAAATGCCATTGTCATCGAACAGGACTGTCAGGCGCGACAATTTTAGGTGGCCGGCTAAAGACGCTGCTTCGTGGCTTATGCCTTCCATGAGGCATCCGTCACCGACTATCACGTAAGTTCGGTGATCGACGAGGTCGGCGCCATAACGCGCGGCCATCATGCGTTCTGCTATGGCCATACCGACGGCGTTTGCCATGCCCTGGCCGAGTGGTCCTGTGGTTGTTTCTATACCAGGAGCCAGGCCGAATTCAGGATGGCCAGCTGCCGCGCTGTGCAGCTGGCGAAAAGTGGACAGTTGTCCTACATCCATTCCAGCATAACCGGACAAGTATAGGAGAGAGTATAGTAGCATTGAGCCATGGCCTGCCGACAACACGAGCCTATCGCGATCAGGCCAATGTGGGTCGTCCGGATCGAATTTTAGAAATTGGGAGAATAATACTGTCGCTACATCTGCCATGCCCATCGGCATGCCAGGGTGTCCCGAGTTGGCGCGTTGGACAGCATCCATGGTCAGCGCGCGAATTGCGTTGGCCAACGTTTCATAGTCGAGGTCCGAAGAAGTGTCAGCAGTTTCAGGGGTTTGCGTATTGGCGTCAGAAGTTTTCATCGACAGTTGTTTTGGCTTCATGTTTTGGTTTTGCATGTGACCACAGTGGGCTCAAGCAAGGTGGCACCTTACTTGCGTGGTGTCGGCCGTCAACCAGCCAGCCGGAAGATTTAACATTGAAACCTTCTGACGTCGGTTGACGGTCTGGCAGCGCTCGCACTATCCTCATGCTTGAGGGTGGCGACAGCGGAACTGGTACTAGGGGAATGGCTTTATTGGTTCACAATAATCTCGATGCGGCGGGGGATCGGCTCCAAAAGGCACTCGATCAGCTTCAAAAAACGATTGATGGATTGCTAAATAAGGTGGACCGTGAGTTGTCTGGGTCAGTAGGCGAACTAGACGTGTTACGCGGTGAACGCGAGCAGGTTGGTGCTGCCCTCGCGGAATTGGAGCAAAAATATGAGGACCTAAGGGGTGTTGGCGAGGTGGTGTCGGGCCGGCTAAAGGACGCGTCTATCAAAGTAAACACACTGTTGAGCGAGTGATATGCCGGAAATCTCAATTAATATAAACGGACGCCAATACCCCATTGCTTGCGAGGAAGGAGAGGAGGAGCATACTAACCGGCTCGGGCGCTATATTGATAAGCGTGTAAAGGATTTGGCGCGCAATGTCGGTCAAATCGGCCAGGCCCATTTGTTGGTTATGACCAGCCTCGTGATAGCGGATGAGTTGTCTGAGGCAAACGATCGGGCCCGCGCTGCGGGCGACGAAGCCGTAAACGCTGCGGCGGATGATCTTGTTGAGCGTTTAGATCGGGCAGCTATTGCGGTAAAAGGTGTGGCCAGCCAACTGGAGCACGACCGGGGTGGGTTAGGTCCAGATCTGCCACACAAGTAGTATTACAACTAGTTTTAGCCATTCCATATGTATGGGAGATTGCGCTAGACTCGCACTTCGGCGGGTACTGCGCGATTCGTTAGTGCCGATATGTCCCTGGGCCAACAATGTTCACTAGGGAGCTGTCCCTACCGGCGGTGCTCCGCTGGCATACGGCGCCCACCTGCACCTGCAGGCCACAGTGGATCATAGGGCCGACGGTCTGCGCGGTCCCGCCTCCTACTGAGAAACTTGCACATGCTAGTTGGTTGCGGTGCCCACTACCTCCTGACTAGCAGCGCATGTGAATGGAATGGCTGACGATACGAAATCCGACCTGCGCAGGAAATACAGAGCGCACCGTGCGGCTCACCAGGGAGCGAGGAGTGAAGCCGATTATGAACGGTTGGCGGATTTTTTTCTGGGTCACGTGTCACCCTGTCCGAATTCTAGAATTGCAGGTTATTGGCCGATAGACTCGGAAATTGATGTCCTGCCTTTACTTGGCCGGCTTCACCAACTTCGTTACGATCTGTGTTTACCAGTAGTGGTGGATCGTAGGCGTACTTTGTCATTCCGTTCCTGGCGGCCCAGCGATCCACTGGAGGCTGCGGCGTTCGGTACACGTGTGCCTCTGGAAGGTAGCCCGGAGGTCGTGCCCCAAATGCTGATAGTTCCGGTGATCGCGTTTGATAACCGTGGCTATCGGTTGGGCTATGGTGGCGGCTATTATGATTGTACACTGTCGGCGCTTGCTTCCGCAGGCTCGATTCCCGTTGGTGTTGCTTTCGAGGACCAATACATTGAAAAGGTTCCTACCGAGCCTCATGACATGGCGCTGGATTGGATAATAACGGAAGAGCGTGCGAGGCGGACCTGTCCCTCGTGATGTGTTCTCCAGAAAGATTTCTAGGGGGGTTGGGTGCGGCTTTTATTTTGTGGTGATGTTGTGGGTCAGTCTGGGCGCAAGGCTTTGTGCGCAACTGTTAGGCGCGCCAAGCGAGAGCTTGGGATCGATTTTGTTGTTGCGAACGGGGAAAATGCAGCGGGAGGCTTTGGCATTACACCTGCTATTTGCGAGGAGTTCTTCGATGCAGGTGTCGATGTGGTTACCACTGGAAATCACGTTTGGGACCAACGAGAGGTCATTACATACTTTGAGCAGGAACAGCGGTTGTTACGCCCTCATAACTATCCTCTCGGCACCCCTGGGGCTGGAGCACGTTTATTCAACACGACTTCAGGCGGCCGGATCATCGTCATAAATGTTATGCTTCGCCTATTCATGGACCCGCTCGATGATCCATTTCAATGTGTTACGCAGTTTCTGAATGGGCATAGACTTTCAAAGAGCGCGGATGCAATCCTGGTCGACGTTCACGGAGAGGCCACAAGTGAAAAACAAGCAATTGCCCATATGCTCGATGGAACAGTGTCGGCGGTAGTTGGTAGCCATACCCATGTGCCTACTGCGGATGGCAGGATACTAGCAAAAGGTACTGGCTTTCTGACCGACGCCGGGATGTGCGGCGATTATGATTCCGTGATTGGTGGAGACAAAGAAGCTTGGATTCGTCGTTTCCAGTCGCGGATGCCGGTTGGGCGTGTGCGGCCCCCCTCTGGGCCAGGCACGGCATGTGGCGTACTAATCGATGTTGATCCGCGAACGGGTCTCGCCCGCCGTGTGGCGCCTGTTATTCAGGGTCCGCATCTCGATCAACGTTGGCCCAAATGATAAGGGATTTTTGTCCAATTCTTGCCACATTGGCCTGATAAGCGAGATAATGTGGCTAAGTGGATCAAGTCTTTCTGGTCTTAGCGCTGGTGTTGGCGCGCGGATCCAGACTATAGAGAGGCGCTAGTAACCGGCGATGGCTGGCCATTCTCAATTTAAGAACATTATGTATAGGAAGGGCGCGCAGGACGCCAAACGTGCAAAATTATTTGCCAAGCACGCGCGCGAACTGACGGTTGCGTCGAAAACTGGCGGACCAGATCCTGATATGAATGCGCGATTACGGACCGCAATTTCGGCAGCTCGGTCGGCCAATATGCCGAACACGAATATTGAGCGCGCGATAAAGCGAGGAGGGGACAACGATAATGGCGCTGATTTCCAGGAGGTTCGCTATGAAGGTTATGGTCTTAATGGCGTTGCAGTGATTGTGGAGGCGTTGACGGATAACCGTAACCGCACAGCCTCTGAGGTTCGTGCATCTTTTACAAAACATGGAGGGAATCTCGGAGAAACAGGTAGTGTCAATTTCATGTTTGATCGAGTTGGTTGGATTGAATACGCCAATACGGTGGCTACTGAGGATGAAATGTTTGAGGCGGCACTTGAGGCGGGTGCCGACAATGTTGAGGTAATAAGCCATAATCATGAAGTCACCTGCAGGCCGGAGACGTTTAATGAGGTTCGTGAATCCCTAGAATCTCGGTTTGGCGCCGCGCGTTCGGCTAGACTGGAATGGGTTCCCCAGACCACGTTGTCGTTGGATGAGGAGTCTGCGCGAACCCTACTCAAGATGATAGATGCTCTTGAGGACAATGATGACGTGCAATCCGTTTACGCGAACTTCGAGATTAGCGAGACGGTTTTGCAGAAATTGAGCACCTAAGACGCCGTGACCATGAATGTGCGCCTTATTGGCCTTGATCCAGGTCTTCGCAAGACCGGATGGGGGATCGTCGATTTTGATGGTTCGCGTCTGAGCTATGTGGCTTGCGGCGCAATCAGTACACCGATGTCAATGGCGATGGCCGGAAGGCTAGCTGTATTGTATGGTGGCTTGGCCGAAATTATTGAGACATGGAAACCCAATTCGGCGGCAGTTGAAGAGACTTTCGTCAATAAGAATGCGAGCTCCGCGTTGAAACTCGGCCAGGCGCGCGGTGTAGTGCTTTTGGCCCCAGCACTGGCTGGCCTGGACGTTGCGGAATACCACAATCGGGCTGTCAAACTTGCTGTTGTGGGTACAGGCCGGGCTGAAAAACAACAGATCAGTACGATGGTGCGTCATTTATTGCCAACTGCAGATCCGCAGAGTGCGGATGCGGCAGATGCACTCGCGGTTGCGATTTGCCATGCGCATCACACTTGCGACCGTGAACTGCGGGCATTGGGTGGAGCATTGATATGATTGCAAAGCTGCGCGGGAGGTTGGACTCGGTAGGCGAGGATTGGGCTGTAGTGGACGCGAACGGTGTGGGATATCTGTTGTATTGCTCTGCACGTACTTTACGCGCTCTACCCAAAATAGGTGATGTGGTCGAATTTTTCGTCGATACACACGTGCGCGAAGACCATATTCATCTTTACGGCTTTGGTGCTGCGTCCGAACGAGAGTGGTTCACCCTATTGCAAACTGTTCAAGGAGTTGGCGCCCGAGTTGCTCTGGGCTTGCTGTCAACACTAGGTCCTGAAGATTTAACCGAGGCAATCGCTGCACGCGATCGGGTACCGCTTACCCGCGCGAACGGAATCGGTCCAAAAGTCGCAGATCGGATTTTGGCCGAACTCAAGGGCAAGGTGAGTGCCCTCTCCCTAGAACCTTCATCGCAACACGCGACACTGGAACGAAAAGGTGTTGGAAATATCTCGGCTGACGCGATTTCAGCTTTGGTAAATCTGGGATATGGCCGAAGTGAAGCTTTTAGGGCTATTGGTTCTGTGCAACGCTCGCTCGCCAATGATGAGGACTTGCCGTCACTAATTCGTGCGAGTCTCAAGGAGCTGGGCCAATGACTGCAAAGGAATCGGCCGAAAGAACCGTAGATCCTACCCCTTACGGTGAAGATGGAATCGAAGAAATTCGTCGTCCGCAGAGGTTCGAGGAATTCGTGGGACAAAAAACACTTTGTTCTAATTTGCGGACGTTCATTGATTCCGCACTCCAACGATCGGCCGCGTTAGATCATGTCCTTTTATCGGGCCCACCGGGGTTGGGTAAAACAACCCTCGCCCAAATCATTGCCCGTGAACTCGGTGTTGGCTTCCGTATGACCTCTGGTCCAGTGGTGGCCCGGGCAGGAGACCTTGCCGCGTTGCTTACTAACCTCGAACCTCGCGATGTTTTGTTTATCGATGAAATTCACCGGCTTCCCCCACAAGTGGAAGAAATTCTCTATCCGGCCATGGAAGATTTTCAACTGGATTTGATGATTGGCGAGGGCCCTGCCGCGCGATCCGTGCGTCTTAATCTGGTTCCGTACACGTTAATTGGCGCCACGACGCGTTCTGGTTTGTTGACGACTCCGCTCCATGACCGTTTTGGAATACCAAGTAGACTCACGTTTTATGGTGACGATGATTTAAAAGAAATTGTAGTTCGTTCAGCTGGGCGTTTGGATATACCGTTAACTGATGAAGGTGCGTGTGAGATTGCGCATCGCTCCCGTGGCACGCCTCGGATCGCTGGCCGTCTATTGCGAAGAGTACGAGATTTTGCGCTGGTAGCGAAAACCACCGAAATTGACAAAAAAGCCGCTGATGAAGCACTGAAGAAGCTTGCGGTCGATCATAGAGGTCTGGATGAGATGGACCACGATTATTTGCTGTGTATTTTCAAGAAATTCGGTGGTGGGCCAGTGGGGGTCGAGACCTTGTCGGCAGCGTTATCGGAAGAGCGCGATACAATCGAAGATGTAATCGAGCCCTATTTGATCCAACAAGGTTATGTCATGCGCGGTCCGCGTGGTCGGATGTCTACTCGAGGTGGGTTTGATCACATGAAAGGGGTTAAACCGGATGACATGAAGGACGTAAAGATGCCACCAGACGATCGAGTTGATTTACAATTACCACTCAGTTCACCAGAGAGCGCTGATGTCGGGTAGCAAGCAAAAGCTGGTGGGCGATAAAGCACATGTTTTTCGGGTCCGAGTTTACTACGAGGATACCGATGCTGCTGGTATAGTTTACTATGCTAACTACTTTCGCTTTGCAGAACGTGCACGCACGGAGATGTTGCGTTCCGCAAATATTGACCAAAGCACAATGTTCGAGGACTCGGGAGTGCGGTTTGTGGTGCGTAACTGCAGTATAGAATATTTGACCCCAGCTCGATTAGATGACCAACTTGAGGTGTATACGAGGGTTCTTGAGGTTCGTGGCGCCAGCTTGCTGGCAAGGCAGATCGTACAGGGTGATCGGCAAGTGATGGCATGCTTAGACCTGCGTATTGCCTGCGTCGATCAACACGGTTTTCCAAGGCGTTTGCCCCTGGACGTGCGCTCTGCGCTCCTATCTTATTTATGCGTTAGCCAAGGGTCATGCTGAGATGGCGGCTATTGAGTCCGTGACATTAGGGGAGGCTGGAGTGTCCAGTGATTTGTCGATCTGGGGCTTGGTTATGCAAGCCGACCTAGTCGTACAGGTTGTAATGATTGCGCTGGCACTGTCATCGGTTTGGTGTTGGGCAATAATTTTCGACAAGGTCCGATATTTTCGGCGATTGCGCCAACAGGCTGAACAGTTTGAGGAGGCATTTTGGTCGGGTGGTTCTCTAGAAGAACTTTACGAGCGCGTAGGTGGCGTCCCAGAGCATCCACTGGCGGCCCTGTTTGTGGTTGTAATGCGTGAGTGGACGCATGCAGTAAAACGCGGGCTTTCAAGTCAGGATGGGACAGTCCACTCAAATCTACAGGGGCGAATAGACCGAATCATAAATGTGACACTGGCACGCGAGATGGAGGCTCTGGAGCGCCACATGGGGTTTCTGGCTACTGTTGGTTCAACTGCCCCGTTCGTCGGTTTGTTTGGTACGGTCTGGGGTATCATGAATAGTTTTCAGGCGATTGCCATGACTAAAAACACTTCACTGGCTGTCGTCGCACCCGGTATAGCTGAGGCGTTGCTTGCAACTGCGCTTGGTTTGGTGGCCGCTATACCAGCGGTGGTTGCTTACAACAAATTGTCAAATGATATGGGCCGTTATGCGGGCCGTCTTGAAAGCTTTGCCGGAGAGTTTACCGCTTTGCTTTCTAGGCAATTGGTTGAGGGCCAGACGTGATGGCTACGATGGTCCATGGGCAGGCGGCGGCCAAGTCGAAACGTCGATACCAGCCAATGGCGGAGATCAATGTAACACCATTCGTGGATGTAATGTTGGTATTGCTGGTTGTTTTTATGGTGACGGCGCCACTGCTCACGGTCGGGGTAAAAGTAGACCTTCCCACTGCAGAAGCTGACGTAATACGAGGTAGCGACGAGCCGCTAACAGTGTCAATAAATGGGAGCGGCGAGGTCTATTTACAGGAGAGCCTAATTTCGATGCAGGATTTGGTTCCAAAGTTGCGGGCGATCACAAGTGAGAAACCTGACACGAGAATTTTTGTGCGTGGTGACAAGGAGATACGTTACGGATTGGTTATGGAGATCATGGGTGCGATCAATAGTGCCGGCTTTGGCAAGGTGTCATTGATCACGAAGATGCCGTTCGCTGCTGAGTCTGAGGGTTAAACGATGGGGGTCCCGGTCTTAATATCAGCGCTTTTTCATGGAATTGCCGTCGGGCTCCTCTATGTAGGTTTGCCTCACTTAAACAGGGACGAGGCGCCCATGGAGCGGATTGTAATTGTTGAGCTCTTAACACTAAACGAGGAAAGAAACCTAAGGGAACAAATGCCTGAAGCGTTGGCTACCAGGGAGGAGCAAAGGCCTCCAGAAGCTGCGCCTCCTCCACCGGCGCCGCCTCTACCGTCACCAACTAGTTTAAATCCGCAAGTCGCGCCGCCGCCGCCGAAGAATTCAATGTCTAAAATCTCAGCGCCTCCTCCACCAAAACCCAATCCAGTGGTGGAGAAAGAGCAGCCTGAAAAACAGGCGCGCATATATATGCCGGACGATGTCCGAGCTCCGATACAGAAACCCGATCCACCTTTCAAGCCCGATCCGTTCGCATCAGTTCTTAAGAGCGTGGAGGAATTCGAGGTACCTCATCGACAGACCCCCGAACCTGATCCCAAAAAAGACAAACCTGCGCCACCCATAGACGATCCACTTGAGCGAATTCTGGCGAGGGCAGACGGTGAATATAAACCTGATGTACCTCTCAGTATGACGGAACTCGACAATATTCGATATCAGATTCAGAAAAACTGGAACTTGCCAGCGGGTGGGCGTAACGCCCACAATATGGTGGTGGCGTTGCAGATCCGACTAGGGCCTGACGGCACGGTGTTGGATGTTTCTGTGGTGGACCGGAGTCAAATGAACAATGACCCATTTTACAGGGCGATGGCGGAAAGTACGGTTCGCGCTGTTCTAAAGACTGGTCAAATCAGAAACCTGTCCCCGGAGAAGTATCATATTTGGCGAGATATGAAGATTAACTTTGATCCAAAGGAAATGTTTGGCTAATGCGTAAGATCTGTCGTCCACGATCTTCCAAGGAAGTTTGGGCACTCCGCCGCCGATCGATTCCCACCGTAATGTATCTGGCGGTGATTTTTGTAGTTGCATGCCCACTGTCAGCAAAAGCGATCACCGAAGTTGATATTACGCGCGGTGTTGTGGAGCCGTATCCCATTGCAGTGACCGAGTTCTATGGTGGTGGGCCTGAAGAAGATGAAATGGGCGTCTCTATCGCAGATGTCGTATCGGCGGACCTGGAGCGATCCGGGCTATTTCGCTCCATAGACCGGAGGGCATTTCAGCAATCGCCGAAGGATGTACAACTTGCACCAAGGTTTGTTGATTGGCGCCAAATCAACGCTCAATTTCTAGTTGTTGGCCGGGTGTTCTTCCAGACTGATGGCCAGGTACGGGTTGAGGTTCGGCTGTGGGATGTACTTGCCGGACAACATTTACAGGGGTCGTCACTGACAACTCCTAGGCGGTATTGGCGTCGTGTTTCACATCTGATATCGGACATGATCTATGAGCGTGTCACCGGGGAGGGAGGGTATTTTGATACGCGGATCGTTTATGTAGCCGAGTATGGGACAGCCGGCAATCGGGTCAAAAGACTCGCACTAATGGACCAAGACGGTAAAAATCACCAATTTCTTACTGACGGCACACACATGGCACTCACGCCACGCTTTTCACCAACTGTACAAGAGATTACTTATTTGTCGTACTACAATGATAAGCCCAGGGTCTACATTTATAATATCAATACCGGCAGGCAAGAAGTGTTAGGTGATTTCCCGGGGATGACTTTTGCGCCTCGATTTTCTCCGGATGGCAACAAGGTGATCATGTCGATGGCCCGCAATGGGAACTCGGACATATATGTGATGGATCTGCGCACGCGCATCGTAGAAAAGTTAACCAAACACTCCGCAATTGAGACAGCCCCATCCTACTCTCCAGACGGAAAGCGAATTACTTTCGAGTCTGACCGGTCAGGCAGGCAACAAATTTATATAATGGATGCGGTTCCCGGTGGAAAGGAACAGCGCATCAGTTTTGGTGATGGCAAGTATGCAACACCTGTGTGGTCACCTCGTGGCGACTGGATCGCATTTACCAACATAGATAAAGAGATTTTCTCTATTGGCGTTATGCGTCCAGATGGAAGTGATGAGCGCCGGGTGGCGAAGGGGTACCTCACGGAGGGCCCAACTTGGGCGCCAAATGGTCGAGTGCTGATGTTTTTCCGAGCGGAACGGCCAGTTGGTGATGTCGCTGAAAGCCCAAGACTTTATAGCATCGACATAACGGGGACCAATGAACGCGAAATAATTACCCCAATGGATGCTTCCGATCCGGCATGGTCGCCCTTGATTCAATAAGAATTTCAAACTAACATCGTTAAGGATTTGTTTGGTATGTTTGCGAAACACTCTGTATTACAATGAGAAATCGGTCACCGGCGGGCGACTATAATTTCGTCCTGTTGTGGCGGCGACAGTGAGGAGGTCGGACTAGATGTGGTCTAAATTACTCACCCTAAGTGGTATACTGCTGATTGTTGCAGCCTGTGAGACAGCCCCGAGCGGGTCGGCTGATGGTAGCGGCGACGGCGCCGGGGGAAAAGAGGTTTGGTCTGTACAAAATGAGGCTGCTGGGACCGGCGATGGTGCTGGCGGCGGGGCAGGCGGGGCAGGCGGTACCGAGGTCGAGGTGGCTGCTGCTGAGCCAACCATGTCGGTACAGGATCGGTTTGTCCAAG
>PTKD01000120.1 GCA_002938115.1 Alphaproteobacteria bacterium MarineAlpha9_Bin7
TTGTTTATAATGAGGGCCATCACCTTCCATCCAACCGTTACGCAATGAGTCCATGATCATTGCGGCGGCTTCATCGAATCGTTCGCGAGACTCGGCCATTGTGGTTCGGAAACCTTCGAATTCACGTCGCGCGAGGCCTCTCCCAACCCCAAGTCGTAGACGGCCGTTAGAAAGCTGGTCCAAAACGGAGGCCTTCTCGGCGACACGAAGGGGGTCTTGCCAGGGCAAAATAACGGCTGCCGTTCCCACATCTATTCCTGGATATTTGGCGGTCAGGTATGCCATTAGTTGCAGGTTATCTGGACAGAACGCGTAGTCGCGGAAGTGGTGCTCTACTGCCCAAAGACAATCAAATCCGCTGTTTGCAGCAATCTCCGCGATCTTTAGTTCCTCATCCCAGACCTGTTGGTCGCTGATTTCTTCCCAGCCATAGCCTGTGAACACCATTTGCAGACCGATATCCATCCTTTATCCTTGTGATGTTGTTATTGGAAATGTCTTATCATGACTTACCCCAACAAACATCCTGCATATTTTTTGTTGGTTTTAGTTAGCAGAAGAACCACGCAACCATATTTCACGGTTTTCCGCTCTTAAGCACCACCAAAACTAAGGCGAACTTGCTTCGTTGATTTTGTTGATGTCTTGGGGGTCGAGAATTAGGTCCGCAGCTGAGACCAGCTCTTCCAGTTGGTCCAGGTTGGTGGCGCTGGCGATTGGTGCGGTTACGCTTGGCCGCGCCATAAGCCATGCTAGAGCTACCTGCCCGAGTTTGGCACTATGTTTTTCCGCAACTTCGTCCAGTGCCTCCACAACCCGGAAGCCATCTTCGTTCATGTATTTCTGGACTGCCGGGCCTCTGGCTCGGCCGTGGACATCAGAACTGGATCGATATTTCCCGGTCAGGAACCCGCTCGCCAACGAAAAATAGCTAATGACACCTATGTTCTCCTCAGAACACAGATCCTCCATTTCTCCCTCGTATTCCCTTCGCTCTACGAGACTATACAGTGGCTGGAGGGATTGATAACGCGGCAACCCTTCTTTGGCACTGGCATCCAGTGCTTCTTTCAGGCGATTCGTGGCAAAATTTGATGCGCCTATCTCGCGGACTTTCCCTTGCTCTATCAATTTGGCATAGGCTTCAAGAGTTGCAGCCACCGGGGTTCCATCGTCATCCTTGTGCGACTGGTAGAGGTCAATATAGTCAGTTTGAAGTCGTCGCAAAGAGGCCTCAACCGCCGTTGCCATGTACTCAGGGGAGAGCCCGACTTTGTCGGAACCCATGTCCATCCCAAATTTGGTTGCCAGAACGATTTCCCCCCGTCGACCTCTGCTTTTTAGCCATTTCCCGAGAATAATTTCTGATTCCCCACCTTCATTGCCGTCTGCCCAACGAGAATATACATCTGCCGTATCGATAAAATTAAACCCTGCATCCAGGAATGCGTCCAAAATTCTAAAGGAGTCCTTTTCGGTAGCGGTCCAGCCAAATACATTTCCACCAAAACAGATTGGTGAGACATTGAGGCAAGAGGCCCCTAGTTTTTGATATTCCATTCTACCGCCCTTCCTGGCTTACCAAGTGTCTATGTAGTTATACTTTTTGCCCGTCCGACTCGGTATCGGTGGCAGGCGACGCAGACTATTTGTTATCCATGTCCGTGTTTCGGCAGGATCAATGACGTCATCTAGTCCGCCACCAGTCCCAGCATTTACTGCCCGCGCACTTTCGTAAGCTTCCTCGACGCGGCGGTCAAATTCGTGCCGCCGGCCTGCCGGGTCCTCTATGGCGGCAATCTCGTTCCGATGACCAAGCTTCACTGCTCCCTCAATATTCATGCCAGCAAATTCTGCGGTCGGCCAGGCCACGGTGAAAAAGCCTACCAGTGAGCTGGCGCCGCACATCGCCTGTACGCCAAGGCCGTATGCTTTTCTCACTACGACCCCGAATAGGGGAGTCGTCAAATTGGCGCCGGCGTTAAACATGCGCACACAATGACGCACGAGTGCGGTCTTCTCTGCTTCGGGACCGACCATGATTCCAGGGCAATCCATCAGGCTAAGTACTGGAATGTCAAAGGCATCACATAGTTGCAGGAAACGAGCTCCTTTGTCAGCGGCATCTGAATCGATAGCACCTGCTAGATGATGTGGGTTGTTTGCGACGACCCCCATCGGTTTTCCCTCTACCCGGACGAATGACGTGATAATACCGATACCAAATTTTTCTCGTATCTCCAAAACCGAGTTTGTATCTGCAATTGTTTGGATAATTTCCCGCATGTCGTATAGACGTACTCGATTTTCCGGAACAATGTGACGCAGTTTGCGTTGATCCGGTGCTTCCCATTCATTGATAGGGCCCTGAAAATAGGAGAGGTACTTTTTGGCGACGTCAACGGCCTCCTCTTCGTCTTCTACCAATATGTCAACCACGCCGTTTGGGACTTGGAACGACATCGGGCCAACTTCCTCGGGCGTATATATACCGAGCCCGCCACCTTCAATCATTGCCGGGCCTCCCATGGCGATAGTGGAGCCCTCAGTTGCGATGATTATGTCGCAGCAGGCTAACAGGGCGGTATTACCAGCAAAGCATCGGCCATTGTTGACTCCTATCAATGGCACGAGGCCGCTCAGCTTAGAGAACTGGGTAAAAGTATGGGTGTCGAATGCGACACGCGGTCCGGTATCATCGTCGCCGGGGCGCCCGCCACCGCCTTCGGAAAATAGGACAATAGGAAGCCTGAATCGGTTGGCAAGATCGTACAAACGGTCTTGTTTGTAGTGGTTGCGCCGCCCTTGGGTTCCAGCGAGCACTGTATAATCGTACGAAACTACTAAGGCGCGCGAATTTTGATCGTCAAAGTACTTGCCGTTGATAGACGCTGTACCGGCTACCACTCCGTCGGCGGGACTGTTTTTGCGCAACGTTTCGATATCATGACGCTGGTGCTGTTTTGCGACAATTAGCGGCCAGTATTCCTGGAATGAACCGAGGTCAACTAATTGCGCAATGTTCTCTCGTGGCATGCGGTAACCTCGTGCCCGGCGCTTAGCCACTGCCTCCGGCCTGTTTTCATCCAACGTGAATGAGTGGCGGTCAATCGACTCTTTTAGATCCGGGCGGATATAGTCCAGATCGAGTTCATTCGTGTCGGAGTTGTCGTCGGTGTCACCTGCACCGTCGATTTTTTCTATGAACAAGATTGGATGGCCTTCTCGTACGACGTCACCCTGGGCCATTGTGACCTTGCGTACGACACCACTATCCTTTGCGGAGATGACGTGTTCCATTTTCATAGCCTCAACGACCGCAAGCTGCTGTCCTCGCTGTACCTGTTCACCAAGGGCAACATCTAGGGAGATGATGGTTCCTTGAATTGGCGCAGTCAGACCGACAGAGCCGTCCGGCCCAGTAGCTGGAAGTTGGTCTCCTGCCGCACCGTCTACACGTAGCGAGGCTTTGACCTCCGCATCATAGGCAAAGAGTGCAAGAGGGTCTCTGCTTTCAATTTTTGCGCCGGCGTGGCCATCGGCGATCCCTGTGTCGCCTTGGTCAATCGAAGCATAGTGTTGATCAGATTCCGTTGGCGCAGACAAAAGTTCCGTCAGATGTTCATCAACCCATCGAGTGTGTCCCTTCCCTTGGGCAAAGTGATCATGGTTCAAAATGTTCTGTAGAAACTGGATGTTTGTATTAACACCCTTCAAACGAAACTCACTGAGCGCTCGCATTGACCGCAAAACCGCATCGCGGAAGTTTTTGGTGGGTGAATGGCAGATCACCTTTGCCAACAAAGAGTCGAAGGCGTTGCTGGTGTGATAACCAGCGTACCCGAATCCATCTGTACGGACACCTGGACCATTCGGTGCTTCATAAACAGAAAGCGTTCCCGTTGCCGGCCGCACGGATCCATCATCTTCATATGTCTCCATATTTACGCGGGTTTCAATGGCGTATCCACGAGGTTCTGAGATAAGTTGTTTATTTAGTTCAAGTTCGTCGAGAGAGGCTCCATCGGCGAGGCGAATTTGGGTCTGAACCAGATCCACCCCCATCACCTCCTCGGTAACGGTGTGCTCTACTTGTAGGCGTGCGTTGGCTTCGATAAAGATGAATGGCTGCGCATTACTAAGATGTGAGAGATCAACCAGAAATTCAAACGTTCCCAAATTTGTGTAACGGACGTGTTCCGCAAACTGCATTGCTGTGTCTATTATTTTTGTGCGAAGATCGTTGGAGAGATTGGGTGCTGGGGCAACCTCGATAATTTTTTGAAAGCGACGTTGAAAGCTGCATTCGCGTTCTCCTAAATGCGCGACATTTCCATTTTTATCCCCAACGATTTGCACCTCGATGTGGCGCGCGCGCGAAATAAATTCCTCTACGTATAATCCGTCTTGTCCGAAAGCTATTTTTGATTCTGAGCGGCAGCGTTCGTAGGCAGACTCGATATTGTCTGCAGCAGTTACAACACGCGTACCTCTCCCGCCGCCACCAGCTATGGCTTTGATCATCATATTACTTGGGGAGATTTGTTCAAAAAACTCCTTAGCGTCATCCAATGTTATTGCGCGATCTAAACCACGAAGCACGGGAAGGCCAATGGAGGCTGCAGTTGTGCGTGCCTTAGCTTTGTCTCCGAAGAGGTCTAGGTGTTCAGTGTTTGGACCAACAAAGAGCAGCCCCGAGTTGGCGCACCGATCGGCAAAAGCGGCCCGCTCGGCCAGGAAACCATAACCTGGATGGATTGCGTCGCAGCCCATTTCTTGTGCTGCGGTGAAAATTGCATCCATATCGAGGTAAGCCTTGGGTCCGTTGCCCTTCAGGGGATACGATTTGTTCGCGACCTGGGTGTGTAGACTGTTTGCGTCATCCTCTGAATATACGGCGACCGCCTTTAGGCCCAAGTCCCTTGCAGCCCGGGCAATTCGGATGGCTATCTCACCGCGGTTGGCAATCAGAAGGGCGGAAATTTTCATAACGGTTCCTATGCGGGATTATTGTGGAGCAGGGGACAAATCGTTAGGTTCGCATCGCTGGAACATACCAATGACTCCCCATATGGCCAACGCTGGGTTTCGTTCGGTCGTTGGCTCGCTGCTGGTTGCTGCGAAGGATGAGTGAGGCGTATCCGTTTAACCATGCAGGTATTTGGCATTGCAGAACAATACGCGCATTTTGGGCGACAACCTATGGTTGACGTAAGATTGGCAAAAAAGGGGCGATGAACATGGCACGAGTACGGGATGTTGAGGCGCAAGAAGTTGATACCGATTTACAGCCTATCTACCAAAAATATGGAAAAGAATATGGGCCGTTTATGAATCAAGTTCGTGTATTTGCTCATCGTCCGGTTTTGCTTAAGCATATGATGGGCATGTTATTAGAAATGGCTGACGAATCTGTGGTTAAGAAACGCCACTTGGAGATAGCACTGGTCACCGTATCGAAAATAAATGAATGTCGTTATTGCGTAGCACACCATGCGCCGCGCCTGATAGCGAGTGGGTTGTCAGCGAAGACCATTGATCACATTTTGGAGCCAGACTGCCCCAATCTTGATTCAGTAGATAAGTTGGTACGTGATTACGCTGTACAAGTAACAACTGATTCCAAGTTGGTCTCTGATAGTATTTTTTCACGTTTGCGAGTTGAATTTACCGAGGCGCAACTAGTCGAATTGACATTTCGAATTGCTCTCTGCGGATTTTACAACCGGTTCAATGAAGCTCTTCAAATTGAGATAGAAGATGGTGTCCTTGAAGATTTATTGGCCAAAGGCGGCACGTTGGATAATTTGCCATCTGGTCCGGTGACGCTTGCAAACCAATTGTAAGATATGTTTGCAGAAACAGATAACCTGGCGGCACAATTGTAGAGGGACTTTGCCGCATAGATTGAAGATCTCGCGGATTGATCAGCCACTGGGCGCATGGGATTTACATATAGTTGGGTGTAAGGGAGCGGGTTAATGGCAAAGGGACCACATAACCTTGAATATGAAGTCTTGGAGGGGTGGGAAAAACTGCCTGAAGATTGGTCTTTCGTTGAGGTAGCTGGAATCGGAGTTGATAGGCAGGATCTGGTCTATGTCTTCAATCGAGGTGAGCATCCGATGATCATTTTCGACAAGGAGGGACAGTTTATCGATGC
>PTKD01000121.1 GCA_002938115.1 Alphaproteobacteria bacterium MarineAlpha9_Bin7
CCCAACTTCATGTGCCGACTTAATCAAGGCCCTCACGTCCTTGGGAAAGCAGCTGCCACCATACCCAACACCCGGAAACAGGAACGCCGTGCCCATTCGACGATCGGCCCCAATCGCCCGCCGCACCTCGTCCACGTTCGCTCCCACACGCTCGCAGATGTTGGCGATCTCGTTCATGAAAGAAATTCGCGTCGCGAGCATGCCATTGGCTGCGTACTTGGCCAATTCGGCGCTCGCGCAATCCATCATCATGATCGGCGCACCCGTACGGGTAAACGGCGTATACAACCCACGCATCAACTGCTGGGCACGGGGGTCTTCGACGCCAACGATAACGCGGTCAGGGCGCATGAAGTCATCGATGGCCGCGCCCTCTTTAAGGAACTCGGGGTTACTGACCACACTGAACGGGTGAGCCGTTTCACGACGGATAACATCACGGAGCTTCGCCGACGTGCCGACTGGAACGGTGCTCTTCACCACAATTACCTTATAGCCATTCATTGCCTTCGCGAGATCACGGGCCACGCTAAGAACATGCGTAAGGTCCGGAGAGCCATCCTCGCCTTCCGGCGTCCCGACTGCGATGAAAATCACCTCGGACGCGCGAACGGATCGCGCCAGTGCCGTCGTGAACCTAAGCCGCTTTTCACGCTGATTTCTGGAAACGAGTTCTTCGAGGCCCGGTTCGTAGATTGGGATTAGGCCGCGCTTGAGCACACGCACCTTGGCTGCGTCGTTGTCCACGCAAACCACGTCGTTGCCGTTCTCCGCGAAACAGGCACCAACGACCAACCCGACATACCCGGTGCCCACAACCGTGATCTTCATCCCGCTCGGCTCCGCTCAGCTCCAACCGTCAAGCCGTTAACCGTACCACAGGCCATGGTCATCCTGTCAAGACATTGCATTTCAAGGACTTATACGAATCCTGTATTCATCCTATTGCGATGGTAGCACACCGAATGTGTGCTACCATCGCCCGGGAGTTAGTGCGTGTCCTGATTGACTATCGACCGGCGCTGCGCCAGCGAACAGGGGTTGGAGAGTGGATTCACTCCCTGGTCTCGGTGCTCGCCGACGGCGATGGCGACGCCTCGGCGATCGACCTCACCGTCTTCAGCAGCTCCTGGAAGGATCGGCTCGGACTAATTCGGCCGTCCGTACGGAGCTACGATGGTCGCGTTCCTGTCAGCCTACTGAATTTCGCGTGGCACAAACTCGGCTGGCCACCGATCGAGTGGCTCACCGGTCATAGTTACGACGTCGTTCACTCGCCACACCCGCTCTTGATCCCAACCCGAAGCGCCCGGCAAATAGTCACGGTTCACGACCTTGATTTTCTGGATCACCCGGACCATGCCGAGGCCGAGATTCAGCGCGACTACCCGAATCTCGTAAAGCATCACGTGAAACGCGCTGACCAGGTCATCGTACCGTCGGCCTTCACGGCGTCGGAGGGCTCCCGACGCCTTGGGGTTCCGACTGACAAGATTTCGGTCTGCTACAACGGCGCACCGGACTGGACACCCAGACCGGACTGGCCGGAACATGGGCACGTGCTGTTCGTCGGGACCCTAGCACCACGCAAGAACATCGGCCGATTGCTGGGCATGCTCTCCAGACATTCCAAGGGCCGTGAAGATATCCACAACAGTGGAGCGCATAGCTTCCGGATCAACAAAGACTGCCACATCTTCAGGCACATGGAACTGGTCCAGCATCATTGGCCTCCCTAGCCGTTAATTCCTCTAATTGTCTAAAGTATTGAATACAGTGCGATGTTATAACCAAATGAACAATCCTAAAAAACCGCACTGGTCCATCAATTCGTTAAAAACAAAACATACTTAGAGCACAAAATCTATCTAACGATGGCGTCAGTTCCTTGAAACAGTTAAAAGATGTACGTTCCGTATCGTAAAACAATCAAACCCCGTTAGGAGGCTGAAAAGTGGCTGAGGTTCTATCAATCTGTGATTTCGGCTGGAACGCGCCTATTTTTTCACTCAAGGGCGTCGATGGAGAAGTTCATTCTCTGGGAGAACTCAGTGGCCCAAACGGCACACTAATTGTATTCATGTGCCAGCACTGCCCTTACGTAACAGCTATCATTGATAAGTTGGTGCGGGATACGAACGAGCTTTTGGACCATGGAATCCACACTATTGGCATTAACTCGAATGATGCTATTTCTTATCCGGAAGATGACTTCGATCACATGGTTGCCTTTAGTAAAAACAAGAATTTCTCATTCCCATATTTGTGGGATGAGGACCAAGACGTAGCAAGGCTATATAACGCCGTGTGCACTCCAGATTTTTTTGGCTTCAATAAAAACCTTGAGCTCCAGTATCGTGGACGACTCGACCAGACAAAAACCGCGAATGTTCCTGATGCTGAACGGGAGTTATTCAAGGCCATGGTCCAGATTTCGAAAACAAAGGAAGGCCCGCGACAACAGATAGCCAGTATGGGCTGCTCAATTAAATGGAAGGTAGGGTAACCGGCGCCACTAGCCACTATCTTCCCCGTCTGGATGACCCTCCAAAACACACTTACAATAGCACCCCACCCGTTTGGAGTGGGTTAGGTATGGAGAAAAAACGTGAAAACAGGTGATGCAATCGCTGAGATCCTCAAACGAGAGGGCGTGGAAACCCTGATCTGTTACCCAGTGAACCATCTTATAGAAGCCGCTGCCCGCGCGGATATTCGAACAATTGTGGTTCGACAGGAGCGAATCGGACTACATATGGCTGATGCCATGTCTCGCGTTTCGAGTGGGAAAACAATCGGTGCATTTGCAATGCAGATGGGACCTGGAGCGGAAAACGCAATGGGTGGTGTTGCACAGGCATTTGGCGACTCCGTGCCAATTTTGGTGATGCCCATGGGATATACCCGAGGACAGGCACACGTTACACCCAATTTTAATTCTTCACTAAACTTTAAACATATCACCAAGCAGACTGAGCCTATAACCAGTGCCAATGAAATACCCAACGTGATGCGGCGAGCGTTTACGCAATTACGTAATGGGCGCCCGGGTCCTGTCTTGGTCGAAATCCCAGCTGACCTTTTTGGTGAAGAGGTGGAAAACTTCTCCTACAAACCCACTCTCTCAACACGCTCCGGCCCAGATCCAGAAGAAGTAGGCACAGTGGCCGACGTATTAATGAGTGCAAAGAATCCCGTTATATATGTGGGACAAGGCGTACATTATGCGGAAGCGTGGCCACAACTCAAACGCCTGGCCGAACTACTAGCCATACCTGTGATGAGTAGTCTGGGTGGCAAGAGTGCTTTCCCCGAAGACCACCCGCTATCACTTGGTTCCGCGGGCGTAGCCATGTCGCTTCCTTTACATGAATTTCTCCATAAAGCTGATGTGGTGTTTGGAATTGGTTGCAGCTTCACCGAGACGTCCTTCGGTGTGACCATGCCGAAAGGCCCAAAAATCATTCATTGCACGTTGGAACCAACGGATCTGAACAAAGACGTTGAGGCAGACTATGCCCTGATAGGCGATGCGGCTCTTACTTTGGATGCAGTCCTGGAACACGTTGAAAAGAAACTAGATGGCAAACCTAGAGATCATAATAGTGTAAGCCAGGAGATCGCGTCTCTTCGAGAAAAATGGCTTGCAAAGTGGATGCCCAAATTAACTTCGGATCAAAGTCCACTTTGTCCTTACCGTGTAATCTGGGATCTAGCCAATACCGTTGACGTAGCAAACACCATTGTCACCCATGATGCTGGCAGCCCAAGAGACCAGACAACACCCTTCTGGACTTCCACCACGCCTCTTAGCTACATAGGCTGGGGAAAGACGACCCAGCTTGGTAGTGGTTTAGGATTTGCCATGGGAGCAAAACTGGCCCAACCAGATAAACTGTGTATCAACATCTGGGGGGATGCCGCGATAGGGTTTACAGGTATGGATTTTGAAACAGCGGTGCGAGAACGAATACCGATACTCTCCATACTCTTGAATAATTTTTGTATGGCGATTGAACTAAAAATCATGCAGGTGGCGACTGAAAAATACCGATCAACTGATATCTCTGGCGATTACGCTGCCATGGCACGAGCGTTTGGTGGCTACGGCGAACGGGTGACTGAGGCCCAGGAGATCATCCCTGCTATCCAGAGAGGCATCGAGCAGACGCAAAATGGGGTGCCGGCTCTCCTTGAGTTTATAACAGACAAAGAGGTGGAGGTGTCTCGTTTCTAAACAACTTGAAAGCTGAGGAACTACCTGGAGACTGCTTCACTTTGGCTATGTTGTAACCGTTCCGCCATCACCTCAAGTTTGGTATGGTCGTTGAGGTAAATGGTCTTTCCCTTAAGGGTGATAAGCCCTGATTTTCTTAGTTGGCTATAAACACGTGCCACAGTCTCACGGGTAGTACTAGCACGTGCGGCTACATTTGTTTGTGTCGGCATAGGATAAATAGCCCAGGTGGAAGGCTCTGCAGGGTCAGGATTTGCTAGACGCAAAAGTTCGACGTAGACTCTCTGTACAGCACCCAATGTACTTAAATCCATAATTCTTTCGTCGCAATCGCGGACGATCTGAGCCAAACGGCCTAGTACCCGGAGCGCTAGAATCGGGTAACGTCTGATAAGTTCAATAAAGTGGTTTGGGCCGAGGCTAGCGACCACTGAAGGCTCTGCCGCAAGCACACTTGCCGAACGCGGCTGCTGATCCACAGCAGACAATTCCCCGAAATAGCCGCCTTCTGATATGGTCGCAAGAGCAATTTCTCGTCCAGAAAACGAAAAATTCCTTACTTGAACTCGACCCTTTACAACAAAAAAAACGTCGCGGCTATCACTCTCTCGGTCAAGAATCTGTTCGTTTCTATCGTAGCGCAGCCAACTGCATTTTTGCCTTAGCTCGCTCACTTCATCGTCCGGTAAATCGGCAAGCAACTCAATGCCCGTCAATGAATCGGCTTTGGCTGTTTCCACCTGCCGCCCCCTATCATCTAACACCTACGAGATCCACATTGTACACAATTTTGACAGAAATGGGTTTCTGACGCGAATCAGTACGTTTGATTAAAAGTATGCCCGGAGATGAGGCACTAGTCTTCCGTGCCAAAGCGCCCAACCACCGAACGAGAACTACCTATATATCGAAGACCAATTAACCCACCTATTTAGAATTATTCAGTGGGACCTCCGGATTCGACCCAAGCGGTGTATCCGCCAGCAATATGGCAAACGTCTGTAATACCCATGTCCTGAAGAGTTTTCGCCGCTAAAGCAGAGCGCCCTCCTGAAGCACAGTAAAGCACGAGCCGTTTGCCCGACGATAACTCCGGTTTATGCATTGGGCTTTCAGGATCTGCGATAAATTCCAAGAAACCGCGCGGTACATGCACATGACCCGGAAGGCCGCCGGTGTTCTGCACTTCTTGCGTCTCACGAACATCGATAAACAATACATCCTTGGAAGCAAGGTGGTCCTTCGCATCATCGACAGAAATCGTCTCAATTTCTGTATTGGCTCGTCCCAGTAAAGCCTTAAAACCCATTTTCAGCATCGTCTCCACCATCCCATATTCTTGAGCATACCTACCGCTCTAAACCATACTACACTTATCACCATACCCAAATTTGATTTCATTTTGCCCGCTCACGATACTGGGCTAACGAGCATAGATTGGATACCTTATTCAAAGGAATGGGTCTAAAACGATGGGAAAGTGGCTTAACAGCGGCGGTACGTTTCCTGGCTAAAACATCTCAGTGATGACGAATGGGAAAGTGTTAGCAAGCAGATCAAACGTTCCAACGCTCAGGATAAGACGGAGGAGAGCTAACCTCCAACTCGAAAGTTCACATTGTTACTACGTATTCACAGCTCGTTACTGTCGGTGGTACCACATAGAAATGTTTTGGCCCGTTTGATCTAAATTACTGCTGTATATATAAGGTATTTCGAATGATTATTTTTGCTGCATATACACAAATAAAGCCATCGTCCTGAGCTATAAAAGCTTGTTTTTCGCCTTATTTGAGCTGTTTTTTGGTCTTTATCAAGTCTTGTTTTCTGGTTATTCAAAGTAAAATTTAACAGAGTGACTATACAGGGTCAAACCTATTTGTAAATTGGGCAGATTTTCCTGAACTTGGAGTCGCTAATGA
>PTKD01000122.1 GCA_002938115.1 Alphaproteobacteria bacterium MarineAlpha9_Bin7
CAAGGTCTAGAGCCGTAATTGGGTTTTAATGTACTAGCTTGGGGAGGGTTGGTTATGAAATGCTCTATGCTGGCTGGTGTGAGATTTTCTAAGTTAATGATACTATTTTTAGATCCGCACATTTTGCTCATATTCTGGATTGAAGTTTAAGTGTGCGGGTGAGCCGAATTGGTGCTGTTTCTTAGCGAATAGTCGCTAACGATGGACATTTGGTTGAGATGCGGCGTGTGCTTTTCGAAGCAGAATATACGCATAATTTAAAATTGTGATTGAGGTGTGGTTGGAGGATTTTGCAATACCTCTGTTATGTTTTTAAGTGCTGCCAAATTGGCGCTCAGATTGATCAGACGTTTAGCAACCACGTGTACCACAATTCCCTCGCGTTGTAGTTTGCCCTCGACTCCAAGAAGTTTAGCGCTGAGCACAGTCTGTCTATAGCGTCCAAAGATTGGGGGCCACACAATAACATTGGCAATACCGGTTTCGTCCTCAAGTGTAGTAAAGATCACGCCTTTAGCGGTGCTAGGACGTTGCCGAACTAGGACTAATCCGGCTATTTTTACTTGTTGGCCGGATGTCATGCGGTCTAGACAGTGGTTTTGTGTTAGGCCAAGTGGTGCGAATTTGCTGCGTAATAGAGCGAGTGGGTGTTGCTTCAGAGATAAGTGTAGCGTTTTGTAGTCCTCAATAACTTGTTCTCCCAGTGCCATATCGGGTAGTGAAATCTTCATTTTGGGCTTAAACAAATAGGTGTCATGTCGTGCCTCAGCAGCGGCAAACAATGGCGGCGGCGGCACATTTAGGCCCCTGACTTCCCAAAGGGCATCGCGTCGGCCAAGACCAATTGAGGTGAACGCGTCAGCTCGTGCAAGTTGCTCCAACGATGTTACGCTAATCTCGGTGCGTTGCCACAGATTGTGTACGCTGTGATAATCGCATTTGCGTGCAGATACCAAGCGTTCAGCCTCGGTTTGCTTGAAGTGTTTGATCTGACGAAACCCCAACCGTAGTGCAAGCGGTTTAGTATTTTCATTAGATCTGATGCCGGTTGCATCTACTTCGCCGGTTTCGGTAGTTTCTAAAGTGCAATCCCATAAACTGTGATTGATGTCAGGTGGTCGAACTTCAACATTATGATTTTTGGCGTCTTGCACGATCTGAGCGGGTGCATAAAAACCCATCGGTTGGCTGTTCAACAGTGCGGTTGCGAATTCGGCGGGGTAATGGCACTTAAGCCATGCTGAGACGTAGACTAGCAATGCAAAGCTCGCAGCATGAGATTCTGGAAAACCGTATTCGCCGAAGCCCTCAATCTGTTCAAAACAGCGTTTGGAAAAATCGTGGTCATAGCCACGGGAGGTCATGCCTCTGATCATTTTGTCTCGGAAACTATGAATAACACCAGTTTTTCGGAATGTTGCCATAGCCCGGCGTAACGCATCCGCTTCTTCAGGTTTGAATCCGGCGGCGACTACGGCAATTCTCATCGCTTGTTCTTGAAATAATGGCACGCCAAGCGTTTT
This sequence comes from Alphaproteobacteria bacterium MarineAlpha9_Bin7, assembly GCA_002938115.1. Classification (GTDB taxonomy): domain Bacteria; phylum Pseudomonadota; class Alphaproteobacteria; order UBA7887; family UBA7887. Next base: position 1,524 of record PTKD01000122.1, read on the forward strand.
GCCGAGCACTTGTTGAAGTTCTTCCGACGGATAGGTGACTGGTTCTTTACCGCGTCTTCGACGCAGGTAAGGATGCACCATGTTACCCTGGATTGGTCCTGGACGAACAATTGCGACTTCAATTACTAGATCATAGAATTTGCGTGGCTTGAGACGTGGCAACATCGACATCTGCGCCCGACTTTCAACCTGAAAAACACCGATCGAATCAGCCCGACAAAGCATGTCGTAGACGTCGCTGTCATTATCAGGAATTTTGTTCAAGTTTAATTGACGGCCGTGATAACGATCGAGTAGGGCAAAACATTTGCGTAAGCACGTCAATATCCCAAGCCCAAGTACGTCGACCTTGAGAATTCCAAGTGCGTCGATGTCGTCTTTGTCCCATTCGATCACCGTACGGCCAACCATAGCTGCATTTTCAATTGGTACCACTTCCGACAACTTGTTCTGCGTGATTACAAATCCTCCAACGTGTTGTGATAGGTGTCGTGGAAAACCAATGATTTCACGGGCTAAATTGAGCGTGAGTCTCAATCGGAGATCCTCTGGATCAAGACCTATCCTGCGCACATCATCGTCAGTGGTAGCACGTGTACTCCAGCCCCAGACTGTTTTAGTCAGAACGCCAACCATATCTAGTGATAATCCAAGTGCCTTACCTACTTCTCGGATTGCACTGCGTGCCCGATAACAGGTGACAGTGGCGGTCATGCCAACTCGATCACGACCATATTTAGCGTAGATATATTGAATCACTTCTTCTCGCCGCTCGTGTTCAAAATCGACATCTATGTCGGGTGGTTCATCGCGTGCGGCGCTAATGAATCGTTCGAATAGAAGGTCAACCCGACTAGGATCGACAGCGGTGATTCCCAGGCAGTAGCACACTGACGAATTGGCAGCCGAGCCGCGGCCCTGGCATAAGATATTTTGGGATTTAGCAAACTGAACAATGTCATGAACGGTCAGAAAATAAGGTGCGTAACCGAGTTGTTTGATGAGTTCGAGTTCACGATCAATTTGTCGATGCACTCTGTCAGGGACTTCGCCGGAATAACGTTCATTAGCGCCTTGACGAGCAAGGCGAGCAAGATGGAGTTGTGGAGAACTACTGTCTGGAGCCAATTCTTTGGGGTATTGATGTTGTAATTCATCTAGGGAGAAAGCGCATGCATCTGTAATTTCAATGGTCTGCGCAATTGCTTCAGGGTAAGACTCAAATAGCCGCGCCATTTCTTCCGGTGGTTTTAAATACCGCTCTGCATTAGCAGTGAGTCTGAGCCCCGCCTGGTCGATTGTACAGGATTCACGAATACATGTGAGAATGTCCTGGAGCACTCGTCTCTCGGGAATGTGGTATTGAACATCGTTGGTTGCTACTAGCGGTACACGGGCAAGGTCGGCAATTTCCGCAGAGCGGATTATATTATAAAGGCCATTGCTGCGATAATTATGATTTGCAGCGAGATAACATTGGCCGGGCATACGTTGATTCAGATTTTTAAGACGGTCTACAAAAGCCGGATCCATTTTTTCTGGTGGTAAGAAGATCAGGATTTGATCGGTGTGATACTCGATAAGGTCTGCATAGCAAAGTTGACATTGACCTTTGGTTGTTCGCCGTTTGCCATGTGTCAATAAAGTTGCAAGTCCGCTATATGCGGCATGGTTAGTGGGTAAGCATAAGAGACTTGGACCGTCGGTGAAATCAAGTCTAGCACCGATCAACAATTTGATATCGAGCGATTTTGCTGCGGTATGCGCGCGCACTACGCCGGCAAGCGAGTTATGGTCGGTAATCGCAATCGCTTGTTGGCCTAGTGCAGCTGCAGTTGCAACTAATTCATGTGGATGTGAGGCGCCGCGCAAGAAGGTGAAATTGCTGGTAACCTGAAGTTCTGCATAAACTGCCATTCTCAGCCTAGTTGGACCTCAGCGCCGCTAATATTTGCGCGCGTTTCATGCAAATAAGCCATGTAACCACCATCTTGGGTTAACGGTGTCTCGGTATAGTCCTTCGCGATAAAGCCAAAAGCGTGCGCCCGCCATATCTTCAATTTGATAGTAGTCACGAGTCCAGCGGTCACCTCGCCACCATTCACCCATAATTCTTTCTGGGCCACTAGCATTTGCGACACGATGAGTTCGTTTTTGCCATCGAAATAGAATTGGTGGATTGTCAGGAATCATCGCCACCGCTTCGATCGGTATAGGTGGTGTGAATAGGTGAATCGGGCGCGGCAGATTGATGGGCCATGATGCTGATAAGTGTTGTGTAATGGATGTGCAAATCTGTACTGCACGTTCAGGTACGTGACTTTGGTGGGGAGTGAAGCGAGCCACGGTACCACCAGCAAGACGATTGGTCAGGCGATCCACAAGATCCACAAGCATATGGTTGTTATCACTACTTCTGCTATGTGCTTCGGTAGCTTTCAGCGGTAGCTGTGTCGGTTCTAAATGTTCGGTAACGGTTGCTGCTAGCATCACTATTTCGATGCCGCTGCCGTCTTTTAGGCAGAAGCTGAATGATTTTAAATGTTCGGTAAACAGAGCCGCGAGCGGTTTTGGCTCTTGAACCTTGCGGTTAGTGCCTATTGCGATCCTTTGCACTGTGTCATTAGCCTGAAATAAGCTCAATACTGCTTGCCGAACGCCTCGCCTTCGTTTTTTGAGTAACCGGCATAATTTCAACAATAAGTGATCGAGAGTGTGTGCAATCGAAGCGACAACAGTGACTGGTTCTGTATACGCATGTCGAACAATGAATGTAGATGTTGGCCGGCGTGGCGAAATCGGTTCTGGTATTACGCCCAAAGCTTGATCGAGACGAACCAGGAGTTTGTCCCCGAAGCGCTCAGAGAGGCTGGCGCGTGGTAATGAAAGTAAATCCCCAATGTGGCTCAGTCCCATGAGTTCTAGATTTTTTACTATCGATGCTTCCAATCGCAATGCGGCAACTGGAAGTGGTGTGAGCGAGGCTCTGTTTTTGCTTGGTGGGATTCCATCGTTGGTAGTGAAGTGTGTCATCGCCCAAGCCGCACCAGCCGTATCAGCCACAGCCACATGCGCAGTGATGTTGAACCTGGCCAGTCCTTGGCGTAGGCGATCTAGCAGCGCCCCCTCTCCACCAAATAAATCTGAGCAGCCGGTGATATCCAGCCACAGACCATCCGTCCCGTTGATTGCTACCCATGGTGTGAACCGGGTTGCCCAATCGGCTAGTTTGGCGATGGCTTTGGCGGCGAAGATCGAGTTGTCAGCGACGATCTTGAGTGTGGGAACTAGAGCGCATGCATCGGTTAATGTCATGGGAGGCTGAAGACCCAGTGCTTGAGCGTTTGGACACGCTGATGTTAGACGGTTGATGCCATTGACTTCACTGATCAATACCAGTGGCTCAGACGGCGTTGCGCAGTCCCTTGACCGGTGATGTTCTAGGTCGATGCGCCAATGGGGCAACCATATTGAGACAATGCGTTTCATGACACCATTTGACTGTCCAACGATGGCCGCCAGAAGTGCCTCGACAGCGAACCAGTTCGATCTGCCAGCTGGGTTCGACAAGGAAATTGGGATCAATGCCGCCATCATTTTCATTAGTTTTTGAAGGGAGGATACGCCAGCGCGTAGCCGCGGTTGTTGTGCGAGCCCTGGTGTTGTTACAAAGTAATATGCATGCTGTGCCCCCGATCCGCGTGGCTAGTTGCAGGCGTTTGCTGCTGGTCAGATCAATGGTTGAAATCTCGCCAAGTACGGCACCTAGGCAGCGGGCACGTAGTGCTTCTTCTAGTGCCCATAGAATGTGGCGTGTTTTGCGTGCACGCACTGCAATCAGGCGGTTCGGGTCGAGCCCAAACAAACGCAGTCCCGGAGCATAAGGAGCCAGTTGGCGAAAGCACCACAACGCCGGTCTGTGATTGGCGACAAAACGTGCTAACAGCGCTACTGCGAACCCCAGTGCGGCTCCATGTTCACCTTCAATTTCATGAATAGCGGTTCGTGGTAAGCCGGCCCAGGGCAGAATGTCATCGATTTCAGCTATACCAAGGGGGACTATTGTCTGTGCGCTATTGGTGGGGGCTGCCCCCAACTCCATGGCTTGGATTTGAGCCCGCAATGAGGCCAAAACGTTGGTTTTGGCATTTTTTGGCATGCCTTTGTGGTCCCTAAGTTTTCAGGAATTTAGGTTTGTTCTTGTTTTGTTCTATTTTATTTTGATTCTCAACGGAGGTCAACCTTCAGGTCCCAGGTCCCAGGATCGAACGATCTGAATTCGTTGGTTTCACTACGGTTTCTCAGGGACAAATATAGCCTCCCAACGCCAAATTAATCTCTGTCATAATGAGTGCGTACGCATAATTGGGAGTGAAAGAAATAACGTCAGATGCATCTATGAGAATGATGACATCATGGTTTCTTATGCAATTGTTACTTTCCCCAATGGTTCAGCCGATGCACTGATGTATCTTGGCATACTAAAAGATGGGAAATTGTTTCGCACAGAAACTCGTTCAACCCCTCTCAGTAAGTAAAACTC
>PTKD01000123.1 GCA_002938115.1 Alphaproteobacteria bacterium MarineAlpha9_Bin7
TTTTTGACAGAGCAGCCGTCCGTCTACACCGTGACCGCGCTGCACCACATATGGACCGGCATGATTTTCTCTTACGCGAGGTCGGGAAACGACTCGCCGATCGACTCGAAAATATCAAAAGAAAATTCCGACACACATTAGACCTCGGTTGTCATCGAGGCGAACTCGGTTCGATCCTCGCTGAACGAGAGGATATAAAGTGGATTGTCAATTGCGACCTTTCCTTTCTAATGGCTTCTCTGTCCCCGGAGCCGCGACTGGTAGCCGATGAAGAGTCTTTACCATTTCAAAATAATTGTTTTGATATGGTTACGAGTTTGTTATCGCTACATTGGGTAAACGATCTGCCTAGCACCCTGATTGAAGTGGCGCGATGCCTAAAGCCCGACGGACTTTTTCTGGCCGCAATGTTTGGCGTTGGAACTTTGGTCGAACTCCGACACAGCCTGCTCGAGGCAGAAGAAACAATCTTTGGCCGTGTGTACCCACGCGTATCCCCCTTTGTTTTGCCCGGTGATGTAGGCGGCCTCCTTCAACGTGCCGGTTTTGCGATGCCGGTGGTAGACACTGAACAAATAACAGTTACCTACCCGAACACACTTGCACTAATGCAAGAATTGCGGGGGATGGGCGAAGGCAACGCCACTCAGGGGCGGCCACGTCATTTTACTGCGCGCAGCGTTTTGCAGCGCGCAGCACAACTTTACCTAGCCGACACTAACAATTCAGACGGACGTATTGTCGCACACTTTCAAATTGTTTATTTGGCTGCCTGGAAAAAACACAAGACGCAACCCCGCCCCCTTACGCCAGGGAGCGCAAAGAAACACCTTGCTGATATTTTAGGTGCTACAGAAACATCATTGGGAGGACTTGCCCAATCAATTGTGCGCAGTAAGTAAGGCTTGAAGTTTCAAGACCAATTGCACATCTGCCGGTGGGACCGGCCAGACCGTAAGCTCCGCAGCAGGGACCCAACGAATGGCCTGATGGTAGAGTGAGTAGCAGTCACCGGACCACTCCCGACATGTAAACAAAGAAATCAATAAATGAAAATTCGAATAGTGATGAGACGCTATGCTAAACGGTACTAAATAATCAGGAGAAATCTCAACCCCCAACTCCTCTTTTATTTCGCGCACGGCACAGTCTCTCGGTGTCTCACGGGGCTCAAGTTTGCCGCCAGGGAATTCCCAAAGGTCAGGCATTGTTGCGTTGGCAGGACGTTGCCCAAGTAACACTCGGTCAAAACCGTCAACTAGGGCTACAGCAGCCACAAATACTATCGGAAATACTTGCGGCCCTCGGCTCTTGCTATAGCCGCCAGTATTTAGTTCAAACAATTGCACCTGACCACCCTCAGTTAACGTTGGACATTTTAGTAAATTTCGCTGGACCAATTTTGCGCCAAGTTTTTTTACAGTATTGGCCACATTTCGGTTGGCAGGATCAGCTGCCGCGTACAAGTGGGGCAAATACAGCCCATCCAACGCCAGCTCCTTAATCCTTAAAAGAGCTTCAACCTCGTATCCATGTCCATAGGATTGCTCGATAAACCAAAACCCTACCTCGCCTTTGGAATCACCCACGGATAGGCTGACTACGCCCAAAAGGGTATGGTCCATGCGCTTCCAACACCCAAACGTATAGCGAACACCCGTCACCATGTCGGTATGGCACGCCTCAATCCAAGCCAATAAATCTCGGGTGTTGTTTAGGGGAAGGTCTGGCAGTGTAATTCGAGGGATACCATTATCACCGAGCAAGTAAGCAAGGGCGCGCAAATCAGCTTGCTCAAACCGCCTTAATTGCAGCCGATTTGTTTCCAAGGGTGCGAAATTCACCAACGCTCTCAACTGCGATAATCAGCATTAATAGTGACATATTGGTGGGTTAAATCGCAGGTCCAAACGGTGGCGCGCCCCCGACCGACACCCACATGTACATCAATATCAATTTCGTCCCCTTTCATATATTCAGCGACCCGGCTTTCGTCGTACCCCGCCTTCACTCCTCCTCCCTCAGTTGTCAGGTACGGACCAATGCGGACGGAAAGTTTTTCAGAGTTAATAGCTTGTGAAGCTTTTCCAATGGCCATGATAATTCGTCCCCAGTTGGGGTCCGAACCGGCAATTGCCGTCTTAACCAATGGCGAATTTGCTATCGAAAAGGCAATCCCGCGCGCAGAGAAAGAAGAGGTGGCCCCTTTAACAGAGATGGTAACAAACTTACTCGCGCCTTCTCCGTCGCGCACGATTTGTTGCGCAAGATCAACCGTGAGCGAGCCCAAAGCAGCCCTAAATTCGGCTAAACGCGGGTCTCTCAAGGAAGTTGGATTAAAACCGAGAGCTACGGCCCCCGTCGCAAAAGCCAACACCGTATCACTTGTTGAAGTATCACCGTCAACCGTTATGGCATTAAAACTTCCCCTGTTGGCCGCCCTCAGCATCCTCTGCAGTAACCTCGCGGGCAACCGCGCATCTGTAAACACGTATGCAAGCATGGTCGCCATGTTGGGCGCAATCATGCCCGAACCTTTGGCTATCCCGTTGATAGTAACCGCACGTCCATTAATAGTTGCAGATCTTGTGGCCCCTTTGGGAAACGTATCGGTGGTCATTATTGCCCGAGCCGCAGCGGTCCAGTTCTTGGGTGTTAGCTGCCGATGCAGCCTAGGCAGCGCATTCTTTATCTTTGAAGAATCCAGTACTTCTCCAATTACCCCGGTCGAGGAGACGAATACATGCCTAATTGGGCAACTCACTATAGCGGCAACAGCTTGCACGATTTGCTCAACGGTCTCCGACCCAGCACCTCCGGTCCAAGCATTTGCGTTGCCTGAATTAACCACCAGTGCGCGAGCACGAGCGCCACTTAAAATGGAGCGATCCCAGCGTACGGCCGCGGATGCAGCTGTTGAACGAGTGAAGACCCCAGCAACAGGTGTCGGACGGTCAAAAACGGCCAACATGAGATCTTTGCGACCGTGATGCCGTATCTGGGCAGCAATCCCACCCAGGCGCATTCCAGTTATCGGAGGAAGAGTCGGAAACCGTTTAGAAGCTGAGCGGGATTTGGCCATTATGGCAGCATCTAAAGGTGTCCAAAAAGGTCGCCGTGCGGCGGCGGCGTACCGTATCTTGCATATTGCCACACTATGTACAAGGTAAGTAGGAAGCACCCGCGTTGACAGGGAGGTAACGGGTGCTTATGTGAAGCCTATTGACTGACACCTGCTTCGGAAATGCGCCGGACGGAAAGGACAGTGATGATCTCCGCCCTAGCGCGGCGTGCTTTTGGTTCCGCCAACGACCGCATTATAAAATCTCATCGACGCACCGTTGAACTTGTCAACGGCCTTGAAGCTGACCTTGAAGTCTTGACGGATCAAGAATTACGGGCGCGTACCGACTGGTTGCGCTCACGAGCAACAAGTGGGGAAGAGCTTCATACATTGTTGGTAGATGCGTTCGGAACTGTGCGTGAAGCTGCCAAACGGACTCTCAATCAACGTCACTTCGACGTTCAGTTGATTGGTGGCATGGTCTTACATAACGGCACCATCGCTGAGATGAAAACTGGCGAAGGGAAAACTCTTGTGGCGACGTTGCCAGTTTACCTTAACGCCCTCAGCGGAAATGGCGTTCATGTCATCACGGTTAACGATTATCTGGCCCAACGCGATGCCCAATGGATGGGGCAAATTTATGAGTCCCTTGGCCTTAAAGTCGGGTGCATCGTCCATGGCCTTAGCGATGAAGAACGCCGAATAGCCTACTCCGCTGACGTCACATACGGAACCAATAATGAATTTGGCTTTGATTATCTACGCGACAATATGAAGTTTACACTGGATAGCATGGTCCAACGTCCATTCAACTTTGCCATTGTCGACGAAGTTGACAGTATTTTGGTGGATGAAGCCAGAACACCTCTAATTATATCTGGGCCCACTGAAGACAATTCAGAACTCTACGCATCGATCGACAAACTCATCCCAGAGCTTGGGGACGAGGACTATGAGAAAGATGAGAAAACCCGCACAGTCACCTTATCTGAAGGTGGAGCTGAAAGAATAGAACAGGTTTTGCGGGACAAAAATTTGGTTAAAACACCGCATCTGTACGACATAGATAACGTAAGTATCGTCCACCATGTGAATCAGGCGTTACGGGCACACAAACTTTTTACACGCGACGCCGACTATATCGTGAAAGACAACAAAGTGATTATTATCGATGAATTCACTGGAAGAATGATGGAAGGTCGCAGGTATTCCGACGGACTACACCAAGCGCTTGAAGCAAAGGAAAGTGCGCAAATTCAAAACGAAAATCAGACTCTTGCCTCCATTACCTTCCAAAATTATTTTCGCATGTACCCAAAACTAGCAGGGATGACAGGCACCGCAGCTACCGAAGCTTCAGAGTTTAACGAAATTTACAACCTAGATGTGTTGGAAATTCCAACCCATCTTCCCATGGTCCGTCTCGACAACGACGACGAAATTTATCGAACCGCTGACGAAAAATGGACGGCAGTCATCACACAAATCAAAGCGTGCCGCGACAAAGATCAACCAGTGCTTGTGGGCACTACCAGTATTGAAACATCTGAGGCGCTTTCTAAACGTCTTAAAAAAACAAAAATAAAACATAACGTCCTAAATGCGCGATACCACGAACAAGAGGCCCACATTATTGCTCAGGCCGGAGTTTTGAGCGCAGTGACTATTGCGACCAACATGGCAGGAAGGGGAACCGATATCCAACTTGGCGGCAACGCCGAAATGCAGGTGGCGCAATCGCTTTTGGACTCCGATGGGTCAGGCAAAAAATTAGAAATCACTAAACGCATTGAATCCGAAGTCGCAGAAGCCCATGAGTCCGTTGTAGACACTGGTGGCCTCTACATAATTGGTACGGAGCGACATGAAAGCAGGCGCATTGACAACCAATTACGCGGTCGCTCGGGTCGTCAAGGTGATCCTGGGGAATCTAAATTTTACCTGTCCCTCGAAGATGACCTGATGCGGATCTTCGGCTCTGAGCGCATGGATGGAATGCTCCGTAAGCTCGGCCTGAAAGACGGCGAAGCTATATTTCATCCATGGATTAATAAAGCTCTGGAGAAAGCACAACAAAAAGTAGAGGCGCGTAATTTTGATATCCGGAAAAATTTACTCCGGTTTGACGACGTCATGAACGACCAACGTAAAGTGATTTACCAAGAACGTCGCGAGATTATGACGGGTAGTGATATTTCCGACATCGTAACCGACATGCGAAGGGAAGTGATCGAAGAATTGGTTGCTCGCTGCATTCCTGAAAAGGCCTACTCGGAGCAGTGGGAAACTGCAGTGCTTTCAAGTGAATGCCAACGCATATTTGCTCTGGAATTGCCAATCGAGGATTGGGCCAAAGAAGAGGGCATTGCGGAGACAGAGATTCAATCTCGACTTACGGACGCAGTTGATCGAAAGATGGCCGAAAAAGCAGCTCGCTACGGGCCAGAACTGATGCGGGCCGCCGAAAAAAGTTTGGTTTTACAAGTACTTGACCAACAGTGGAAAGATCATCTGTTGCATCTAGATCATTTACGCCAAGGTATTGGACTGCGCGCCTATGGTCAGCGCGACCCGCTAAATGAGTACAAATCCGAGGCTTTTAACCTTTTTCAGGCGATGCTGAATCGATTCCGTGAGACTGTTACTACACTGCTTGCTCACGTAGAATTTCAGCCCAATCCCCCTGACGCCGCGCCACTCCAATCCACATCAACGGCAAATACTGTCCCCCGTCTATCGGCAAGTGCGAGAACCCGTGGGACCAATGACGATAAATCAAGTCAGAGATTTACCGGGCTCCGCCCCAGTAAAGGCGTTTTGGATGCCAACGACCCCTCAACCTGGGGCAAAATTGGTCGCAATGCTCCTTGCCCTTGCGGCTCGGACAAAAAATACAAACACTGCCACGGCGCGGTAACCTAATATATAGCTGCTATCCGCGCGCACCTCACGGTAACCAACGTCGCACCACCTCCCACCCTGCCTGGTGTACGGT
>PTKD01000124.1 GCA_002938115.1 Alphaproteobacteria bacterium MarineAlpha9_Bin7
CGGGCGTGCCGGGTATGCTGGCCGGCGTGCTCGCCCTCAACCTGCCCGGCTTGGTCATGGCATTCGCTTTGTATGGCGTGATCACCCGCTATCAGGACGATGCGTGGCTGCGAAAAGTCCTGCTGGGGATGCAATACGGGGCGCTTGCATTGCTTGCTGCGGCGCTCTGGGCACTTGCACGACCGCTGGGCGGTACACTGTCATGGACGGCCGCCGGCCTCGCCGTAGCGCTGTTTGTCTCGGTGGCGCTGTTTGATCTTTCACCGTTTCTTGGCATCCTCATCTTCGCCGCCGCCTGTATGCTACTGTTGTAACGCTTGACACTGCCATCACACCGTAAAAATTGACCGCAGTGCCAAATAGATCAGTGCGGCAAGCCCGCCCGCCAGCGGCAAGGTGAGTAACCACGACACCACGATGCCGAGGATCAACCGCAAGTTCACCTGATCGACAGCTCGGGCGAGACCGACGCCGACCACAGCACCGACCGCGATGTGCGTGGTTGACACCGGTAAGCCAGTCCGCGACGCAAGCACCACCGTCGCCGAGGCTGCCAGGGTGACACAAAAGCCACGGTTGGGGGTAAGCGGAGTGATGTTCTTGCCGATTGTCTGCATCACCCGACGGCCGTACGTCCAGAGTCCAAGCACGATCCCAACACCACCAAGTGCGAGGATCCAGATAGGCAGACCCGAAGTCGACGTTACCTCGCCCCCGGAGCGCACGATGGCTACCACCGCTGCGAGTGGGCCAACGCCGTTGGCTACATCGTTCGAACCATGTGCAAATGCCATGGCACATGCTGTGAAAATCATCATCGGTGTGAAGATACGTTCGACGCGGGCAACGTTGACCTCATGGCTGTCGCCATCGCCGACTTGCACACGTTGGATCATGGCCCAGCCGGCGACTGCAGTCGCTATGCCGATCGCCAAAGCGCAGGCGAAACTGCTCGCGGCGCTGAGATCGAGATTAAGATGGCGTAAGCCCTTAAAAAGGGTGATCAAGGAGACCACAAAGCCTACCAGAAAAACATAAAACGGCCCCCAGCGCCGCGCGGCCGCCACTGGTTGGTGGGTTTTTAAAATCAGTTGGCGAATACTGAGTTGGAGCAGGAGCGCGATAGTGCCACCGATCAGCGGCGAGATCACCCAGCTTGCGGCGATTTCGGCCACCTTGCTCCAGTTAACCGCAGATGCGCCAGCGGCAACCAGTGCGAAACCGATGATAGAGCCTACAATAGAATGGGTGGTTGAGATCGGCCAACCGCGCGTCGATGCGACTAGTAACCAGGTCCCCGCAGACAAGAGCGCCGCCAGCATGCCGAGTGCGAGCTGCCCCGGTTGGTTCACAAAAGCATCGACCGAGACGATGTTGCTGCGAACCGTCGACGTGACCTCGCCGCCAGCGATTATGGCTCCAGCCAACTCAAACACGCCAGCGATAACCAACGCTACTGTCATGGTGATAGCGCCGGAGCCGACCGCAGGCCCCATCGCATTGGCAACATCATTGGCGCCGATGCCCCATGTCATAAAAAGCCCGAACAATAACGCGAGCGCGATCAGTACCGGTCCATAAGCCTCAATCACGACTGTGAACTCCCTTCCTAACCCCGAGACCTTTGAAGGATCTCGTTGCCATCCTAACCGGCTACTTCGTGGATGTTTGAGAAAGAAACAATCATGAATATCTATTAAAATTTGATCTCTTGTTCAATGTAGATGGTACCCCACTTATTAAGGGAATCTCCATCAATCGTGCCAGTTTTAAAAAAGTTGGGAATCTGACCTGTTTGTCTTTCCCACGCCATTTTCACTACGTTTCCGGTCACTGATTTTTTCTTGAGAAACAATCTCATTCTGGTTGCTGACTTATCATCTGCGTTCAGGTTGTACCTATAGCCCGCTGACCAACCAGGTAGTGTACTAAATCCTTTTGTTTTTGATGGAACTGACAAATCCTGGGTCGGTTTTATTTGGCTCTGTAGCAGTTCCTTTATCAATTTTAACTCTTGTTCGAGTGTTTGGATTCGGCTTTCCAGATTGTCTTCAGCTGATGCTGGTATCGCTGACAATAAAACGACAGTGTAAGCAATTGCTGCAAGTGCTTTTTGGGCGGCTGTTCTCAACATATTCTATCGTCTCCAAATCTCAAAAAGTTAGTGTCTCTTGCGCCACTTCTTCATTGTATGTGCGCGGATCTCAATAAGGTTAGTTCCCCGGACATCGCGGATTATATGCATGTAGCATGTCTGATTTATCACGCTTATGTAAAACACGCGTGACAGATGTGTGAATGTTTTATTACAACGCACGTATTCAGTGATTAGGATTTGGCACAAGGTAAATGCACTGTGAACGAGGTTTCCTCATGGATGCACACGGAATGGTGTCATGCGCTCTTGCGGCGAGCGCCCTTCTTCGATCCTTGAAGCCTGGGTGCTGCTCTATGACGGATCGCCTCATGGGCGGCAAATGCAGCCTGATTAATGATTGCTGAGACCGTGGACCCCATAGGAACGATCTGTGCGGGTTTACTCAGTCCCATTAGTAAAGGCCCTATGACGGTTCTCCGGCCAATTTCTTTCAGCAACTTTGCGGATATGTTGGCACTGTGTAGCGCCGGCATGATCAGCACGTTGGCTGGACTTGATAACCGACAAAACGGGTACAATTCGAGTAATTCTGGATCTAAAGCAACGTCAGCGGCAATTTCGCCGTCATACTCGAAATCGACCTCTCGTGAATCAAGCTCTTGTACGGCGTCGCGAATACGGTCCGCCTGTTCCCAGCGCGGATTGCCGAAATTGGAATTTGAGAGCAATGCAACCCTCGGTTCGTGACCCATTGACCGAGCTTTGGCAGCAGTCTGGCAGGCAATGTCGGCCAGTTCAGCCGGTGTTGGCAGTTCGTGCACGGTGGTGTCAGCAATGAATACGGTGCGGCTTCCAGCGATAACCATTGAAAGCCCGAACATGCGTTCGCTAGGACGTGGATCCAAGACCCTTTGAATCTCTTTCAGTGCAACGTAATAGCTACGAGTCAGCCCAGTGACCATCGCATCTGCATGGTCCATTGCAACCATGCAAGCAGCAAAGATATTTCGATCTTGGTTAACCAGTCGCTGGCAATCTCGATAGAGAAAACCGTTACGTTGTTGCCGCTCATAGAGAAAGTCTGTGTAGACTTTGTTTTGTTTGCTTAGGCTCGCGTTATGAATTTCTAAACTTTCTGGCCCGCTTAGGCCCATCCCGGACATGGTCTCCAGGATCCGTGATTCGCGCCCAATGAGGATGGGAGTGCCTAGTCCAAGTCCACGCCACTGCACGGCCGCACGAATTACCTGCTCCTCCTCACCTTCTGCAAAAACCATCCGCACGGGATGGGCTCGCACCTCATCTTGTATCATTTGAACGCTACTGGCCGTTGGGTCAAGCCGGACACTAAGTTGACGACGATAGCTTGGTTCATCGTCGAAGGGCTTCTGTGCGACGCCACTTGCAATAGCGGCCTTCGCCACCGCAATCGGAACAGAGGTAATAAGGCGGGGGTCAAACGGGGCTGGAATGATATATGCGGGGCCGTATCGAAGTCGGCCCGCAGAATAGGCGGCCGCGACTTCGTCGGGCACGTCTTCGCGTGCTAGTTCAGCGATTGCCTCCGCTGCAGCAATCTTCATGGCGTCGTTAATTGTCGATGCGCGAACGTCCAGGGCGCCTCGGAAGATGTATGGGAAGCCAAGCACATTATTGACTTGATTTGGATAATCGGAGCGACCAGTCGCCATGATCGCATCGCCACGAATTGTTGCCACCTCTTCGGGGGTAATCTCCGGGTCGGGATTGGCCATCGCAAAAATAATTGGCTGCGCTGCCATGCTTTTGACCATGTCAGCTGTTACAGCTCCCTTTTTTGATACCCCAAAAAATACGTCTGCTCCGGAGATGGCCTCGGCCAAGGTCCGGCATTTGGTGTCGTTTGCGTGGGCCGATTTCCACTGGTTCATGCCGATCTCACGACCAGTGTAGATTACACCACGGGTGTCGCAAACGATCACACTGCTGGCGGGCACTCCCATGCCTTTGAGCAATTCAGCACAAGCTACGCCGGCTGCGCCCGCTCCATTTATCACTATCTGCGTGTCTTTAATATCCCGTCCCGTTAGATGCAGAGCATTAATGAATCCAGCTGCGGCGATAATTGCAGTACCGTGCTGGTCGTCATGGAAAACCGGAATATCCATCGTCTCCCGAAGGCGTTGCTCAATAATGAAGCACTCCGGAGCCCGAATGTCCTCTAGGTTAATGCCGCCCCAGCTTTTTCCAAGAAAGCGGACGCAATCGACAAACTCGTCCACATCCTCAGTATCGATTTCGAGGTCAATACTATCTATGTCTGCGAATCGTTTAAATAGTACAGCCTTACCTTCCATTACTGGTTTGGCGGCGAGGGCGCCGAGGTTGCCAAGACCAAGTACGGCGGTGCCGTTGGAAATGACAGCCACCATGTTCCCCTTAGCAGTGTAGTCATAGGCGCGGTCAGGGTTTTTCTCTATCTCCAGGCACGGTTCCGCAACGCCCGGCGAGTACGCAAGTGATAGCTCTCGGGCGGTGGTTAGAGGCTTAGTTGCACGTACCTCCAACTTTCCTGGTTTTCCATTGGCATGAAATGCGAGTGCCTCGTCGCGCATTGCTTTCGATGTTGCATTGGATGACGCCATGGTTCTGTCCCATAAGGTGGTATCCAGCATCCTATGCTCGGGACTGTAGAGCTGCTTCGGGCAACCGTAAAGCGCTCCAGATCAGAATCCATTATGCTATGGTTGAAATCATGGTGGCGGACGAACCAAGTACGATCTCAGAAAGTGGTCAGCTCGTGGCCGGGAATAGCCTCGGACCACGATCCACGCCTATGTTGGCGCAATATTTTGCAATCAAAAAAACACATCCTGAGAGTTTGTTATTTTTTCGCATGGGCGACTTCTACGAAATGTTTTTTGACGATGCAGTTGTTGCGGCTGGTGTGCTGAATATCGCACTAACTAAGCGGGGAAGGCACGAAGGAGCCGAGGTACCTATGTGCGGGGTGCCAGTTCACAGCCACCAGTCATACCTCCATAGGTTAATAAAAAACGGACACAGGGTCGCCATTTGTGAACAGATCGAAGATCCTTCAGAGGCACGCAAGCGCGGTGGGAAGGCCTTGGTCAAACGGGCAGTTGACAGGGTGGTCACGCCTGGCACGCTTATCGAAGATTCTTTGTTGGATGCTCGGTCAAACAATCATCTTGCAGCGATCGCCAGGGTTGGCGGCGAATTCGCATTGGCCTGGATAGACATTTCCACGGGCGTGTTCGGGTCAGCCGTGCCGCCCCAAGGCGATTTATCAGCAACTCTGTCTCAGGTCTCACCCGGCGAATTATTAGCGCCCGAGTCACTAGCCGATGACCCATTGTTTGCCACTTCGTTAATTGACTGGAAACCCCTGCTCACTTGTCTTCCAGCCACGTGTTTTGATAGCCTTGCAGGCGAACGCCGCCTTAAGCGAGCATTTGGTGTAACTTCCTTGGACGCATTCGGAGAATTCGGGCGTGCTGAGTGGGCGGCATGTGGTGCTCTTTTGGATTATCTTGCACTGACCCAAAAAGGGCGCATGCCGCGCTTGCTGCCCCCACGTCAGCAAACAGCCACTGCAGTGATGGCAATCGACGCTGCCACCCGTAGAAATCTTGAAATTACTGCTGCGTTAGATGGCGGGCGCGAAATGAGCTTGCTCGGGATTATAGATCGCACATTAACTGGTGCTGGTGCGCGTCTGTTGGCTTCTCGTTTGAGTGCACCGCTCACTGATCCAGTGGAAATCTCCGGACGCTTGGATATGGTGCAGTGGTTTTTATCTGCGTCCAAAGTTCGTGAACGGATCCGACATGCACTTCGCGTCTGTAAATTGTCCTTATGA
>PTKD01000125.1 GCA_002938115.1 Alphaproteobacteria bacterium MarineAlpha9_Bin7
TGCACGCGGTGACGGCGACCAGACAGAAGACTAAGAAAAAATTGCGCATCGCGACAGTCTTCCGGCTTGTTTAACACGCGCCGACCGCAAGCAACCACGGTGTCAGCACCTAGTACAAGGCATCCCGGGTGGCGAGCAAACACCACCTCAGCCTTGCGTCGCCCCAAACGCGCCGCTAACCCGGTAGGAGTCTCCCCTGTCAAAAACTGGCACTCATCAACACCGGACGGATCAACCACATCAGGCACAATACCAATTTGGTGCAGCAGCTTTAGTCGTCTCTCAGAGGCTGAAGCAAGCACTAAGTTTAACGAAGAATTCGCGGGTTCGCATGAGGCCATTATTGCCTACACCGCTCAACCATCATTTGTGCCGAAACACAATTCGACCCTTAGTTAAATCATAGGGTGTCATTTCCACCGTTACCCGATCCCCTGCCAATACGCGAATACGATTTTTTCGCATTCGTCCTGAAGTATGCGCCAAAATTTCGTGTTCATTTTCCAGTTTTACCCGAAACATTGCGTTCGGCAGTAGTTCGGTGACCTCCCCTTGTAACTCCAAAGCCTCTTCTTTTGCCATTTAGTCGCCCTTGCTTATTTGTCGTTGCTTGAAGCATGCGACCGGTCGCACGCACGGTCAAGCAGTTCAATGTAACCGGTCACTCCCAAATATTTGGTGGCGGAACAACCATACCAGTCTCTACGAAATACCCCTTCAAACGGTTAAATAAGGTGTCCCGCACTGCGCGGTACGCCGATAACCGAACCTCGCGATTGCCTTCGGTAGCAGAAGGATCAAAAGTATTCCAAAAAATTAACTGACTATGTTTGGCACCTTTGAAATCTAGCATATGATGTTGCGCCTCTGGCGATAAACTCACAATTAAATCAAAAAAGCCGCCTGGCAGTTTGTGAAAGTCCTTAGGACAATGACCTGATATATCGATTCCTATCTCATCCATCACTGAAACCGCGAACTGATCTAGCGTTCCAGCGCGTACGCCGGCAGAACTCACACAAAAAGCACGTCCCCGAAGAAATCTAACCATGCCCTCAGCCATAGCCGACCGCAGCGCATTGGTAGTGCAACAAATTAGCATACTTGCCGGTAGCCGTTCCAACGCTTCCATTACCCTCTCATTTGGACCACACACAGCAGCGTAAATAAACGACGAGCAGTACTAAAGTCGATGTCAATTTTGCCTTTTAGCCTCTCTAGAAGTAGCTCGGATCCCTCGTCGTGAAGACTACGACGACCCAAATCCAAAGCCTCAATTCTCCGCGGAGGAGAATGTTTAATCGCCTCGTAGTAGGTTTCACAGACAGTAAAATAATCTTTAATGACCCGGCGAAATCCCGAAAAGGGGAGCAATACTGACTCGGTTGCATCACCGGAATGAGTTGATTTGATATTAAAAACTAATCGACTGTCCTGGATTTCCAAATGTAGCTTGTAAGGACCGAGCAACCCACTGGCCGGCGCAAAGTAATTTTGCTCCAAAAGATCATAAATAGCGACCCTACGCTCTCGATCGATTTCAGGCTTCCACCGAACAATACTCCCCTCGTCCAGTGTCACCTCTACGATATGGAAATCCATGTTACAGGTTTCGTCAACGCTACGTTATCAGAGGACTAAATGACACCGGGGGACACACAATTAACCTCGGTTCACTCACATTTCACGCTTACTCCGGACAGACATAGTGTATCAGAAACAAGTGAGCCAAGTGGGCTGGTTCATCTATCTGAGATCGATCTATTTAATCGGACATTGATTGACCGAGCATGGGCGTGTAGGCCCTCCCTCTCAGCAAGCGTAACCGCAGCCGGACCAATTGTACGAAGACCCTCAGCACTACACTCAATTATGCTCGTGCGCTTTAAAAAATCCAAGACGGACAGCCCAGAAGAAAACCGCGCGCTACCTGCGGTCGGCAACACGTGGTTCGGACCAGCGACGTAGTCCCCGATCGCTTCAGGAGTATAGCGACCTAGGAAAATAGCGCCAGCGTGGGAAATATCAGCAACAAGACTTTCTGGGTCGGCAACCGCCAACTCAAGGTGTTCCGGCGCAACCACATCTACGAGGTACGGAACCTGCCTAAAATTTTTGATGATTACAATCAACCCGTTGTTCTCCCAACTCGCACGGGCAATATGTTCACGATCAAGTGTAACTAGATGATCCTGGACAGCAGATGTCACTTGGTCAGCGAAAGTTTCATCATCCGTAATTAGAATTGACTGTGAAGCCACGTCGTGTTCAGCCTGTGCCAACAAATCAATTGCGATCCATGAGGGATCGTTGTCGGAATCTGCAACTATTAAAACTTCTGTCGGTCCCGCGATCATATCGATTCCGACAACTCCAAACACCAGCCTCTTAGCAGCGGCAACGTAGGCATTGCCGGGCCCAACAATTTTATCCACAGGGGCGATTGTCTCCGTGCCGTACGCGAGAGCTCCAACCGCTTGCGCGCCTCCTACCCGATAAATTTCGTGAACGCCCGAAAGCTTTGCCGCCACCAATACTAAAGGATCTATGTTTATGTTCGGAGCGGGAACCGTCATTGCCACTCGCCTCACCCCGGCTATTCGCGCCGGAATTGCATTCATAAGCAGCGAACTTGGATAGGCTGCGGAACCACCCGGAACGTACAGCCCCACGGCGTCAAGAGGCCGCCAGCGTGCTCCCAATTTGATCCCGACTTCGTCCGTGTAGGACAAGTTTTCGGGCATCTGTCGCTGGTGAAAGTCCTCAATCCGGCGGGCAGCGAGCTTCAGAGCATCGATCGCAGTACGATCACATTCAGAGTACGCGGACTCTATTTCATCGACCGATAATCGGATCTGCTCACTAGACAGTTGAACATTGTCGAAGCGTTTTGTGTATTCCAACAGCGCAGCATCTCCACGGTTACGGACACCATGCAGAATCGATGCAACTACATCATTAACTTCCTGAACAACCTCACGCTTTCCGGCCAGAATGGCGCGAAAAGCATTGTCAAAACCGGGGTCCTGGCTGTTAAGTCTTCGCGCCACTGATTGCGCCTCGAAATCGATCCACCAGATCACCCAATTCAGTTGATTGAGTCTTCCACGCGGCACGGTTAACTACGAGCCTTGCGGTTATATCTGCGATGCACTCTACTTCCACCAAACCATTTTCCTTCAGCGTCTGTCCGCTATCTACAAGATCCACTATGCGTTGACACAAACCAAGAGACGGGGCTAATTCGATAGCACCACTTAGCTTAACGCACTCGGCATGAACCCCGCGAGTAGCAAAATAACGCCGTGTGGCTTCGGGATACTTGGTCGCCACGCGAACGTGACTCCAACGAGCGGGATCATCTTGAGCTGCCAATTCAACCGGCTCAGCTAATGAAAGACGGCAGCGGCCAATTCCAAGGTCAAGTGGTGCGTAAACCTCCGGGTAGTCAAATTCTAGCAAGGTATCGTGGCCGGTCACACCTAACTGAGCTCCTCCAAAAGCGACAAATGTAGCCACATCGAAACTACGTACACGTATCAGATTCAAATTCTCCATATTTGTCTTAAATGACAAACGACGAGTGCTGTCATTGTGGAATTCTGGTTCGGGTTCAACACCTGCACGAGCCATTAATGGCAAGAGTTGGGTCAAAAGCCGGCCTTTCGGCACTGCAAAAACTAGTCCATCGCTAATACTCATAGAAACTATCCCACCGGATGGCGTGGAGGAGAGCCACAAGGACGAGGTGCCGTCAAGTCCTCCAAGTAACAAACAATAGCCTCTCCTTCCAATTTAACGGCAGCGCTGCCAGAAAATACCAAGGTTACTACTCCTGGTTCAAAAGCAATTGTTAAAAGCTCAAGCACCTCGTCCCTACAGGTTTGATCGATTCCCTGGATACGCACCGAAGTAATCCCACAGAAGCGCAAACCTGATTGCACTTGGAATAAGGTCTCTGGCATTTCTTGTGTCGCGGTAGCGCCTTCCCAAACAAAACGATCTAGCACTGCGATGAACTGCTTTTCATCGCTTTGGAAAGTCATCTCACTAAGTCGAACCACCGAATCTTGCAAACACGCCGCAATCACCTTGAAATCCTCAGCGTCAGCCGCCTGTAGCTGCAAGGCGCGCTTATCTTTAGCGCCCATAGTCACATCCGTTCCACTTGAGCACCACATCGAGCAAGCTTCTCCTCTACACGCTCATATCCTCGATCAAGGTGGTAGAGCCGATTTACTATGGTCTCCCCCTCAGCCGCAAGACCGGCAAGTAAAAGTGATACACTGGCCCTGAGATCAGTTGCCATTACTGGAGCACCGCGCAAACTCGGTACCCCACGTACCATCGCCGAGTTCCCTTTTACCAAAATATCCGCACCCATTCTCGACAGTTCAGTTACGTGCATAAAACGATTCTCAAAGATATTCTCAGTTATTGTGGATATGCCCGTCGAAACAGTCATCAGTGCCATTATTTGGGCCTGCATGTCCGTCGGAAAACCTGGGTACGGTCGAGTCTCAATATTCACAGGACCCAACCGATTCCCACTTTGTTGCACCCTCACGCCATTTTGACAGACAGTGAGCTCAATTCCCACGGCACGCAGCGTATCAGCAACTGTCTGAATTAAGTCAATAGTGGTGCCGATCAAATCCAAGGTGCCCCCAGTTATGGCTGCCGCTATCGCATACGTGCCAGTTTCAATCCGGTCTGGAAGAACCTTGTGCTCGGCGCCACATAGCCGATCGACGCCAATTATTTTAATGCGGCCCGTTTCCGCCCCCCCGATATTCGCGCCCATTTGACTGAGACAATTTGCAAGATCCACAATTTCGGGCTCACATGCAGCATTTGTGATGGTCGTTTCTCCACGTGCAAGGCATGCCGCCATCATCAAGTTTGCCGTGGCTCCAACCGAAACCGTCGGAAATACGATATTGGCGCCGACCAAACCACTTCGCGCTGTGGCCTCTATATAGCCGTCTTGCAACGAAATTTCGGCCCCCAGTTGCCGTAGACCCGACACATGGAGGTCCACAGGCCGCAGCCCAATGGCGCACCCCCCAGGCATTGAGACTCGGGCGTGCCCAGCACGAGCTAGCAATGGCCCCAGAACCAACACAGAAGCACGCATCTTACGAACCAAATCATACGGAGCCGTCCGGCTCACCAAATTACGGGCAGAGAGCAAGAGGAGGCGCCCCTCAGAGCCTCCAGTTTCACGACTTGCGTCGCCTGAATTGCCGTTCATGCTAATATCAACGCCCAGTTCCACAAGTAGTTCAGTCATTGTGGCAATATCTGACACGTGTGGCAGGTTTCCGAGAGCCAAGCAGTCGTCAGTGAGCAAACTAGCCGCCATTAGTGGCAACGCCGCGTTCTTTGCGCCACCGATTTCGATTACGCCATTTAGTGGCCTGCCGCCTGTAATGCGAAGCTTATCCACGCGTCACCAGACCTCCTTTAGTGTCCGCCGCATACCCATAAACAAATGCTAACTCTAGAGACGCAACTTTCCTTTACTACCCGCCGTCGCTGACCATTAGATAAACCACGCCTCGCACGGCCTCAAGACTCAGGACCTTGTTGCCTCAATAAAACTCACACGAATTTAAATGTTTTCAACGATAGAAGAAGACCAGACTTCTGGATGACGAGATTTCTCTCACGGCAACTAAGCGTCAGAATCCGTCTCACACCCACTTGACCCTCGCAACTCACTCTCCCTTCGGATACGTTGCTGTTGCTTCCGTCTACGGAGATTATCACGCAATAATTTCCCTCGAAGTTTTTCTAGGTTGACTTGCGTATCGGGCTTCTTGCGACGCACATCTTTTGATGGCTTCGAGTCATTAGTCATTTACGGTCCAATTCTTATTAAAAATCAATCTCATACATGGAAT
>PTKD01000126.1 GCA_002938115.1 Alphaproteobacteria bacterium MarineAlpha9_Bin7
AAGGCGTTCCATCATGGCTTGCTGTGAGTCGGGTGATGTCGGAGCGCGACGGACGCCCTTCGGAAAACCTGTGGTGCCTGATGTGTAGATCATGCTGCCACGTTGGGCAGCAGGTGGTTTGTTCCAGGGCGTGAATTGGTCTTTCCAATGATCCCAAACTGTCTGTCCCTTTGTAGGTGCGCATTGTTCGGGTGTCAGATTATAGGACTGCTGAATTTCGGGTGGAGTAGGAACTAGTATGATTCGAACGTGCTTGGGTAGCGGAATTGGCAATTTTGGTATTAGGTCCGAGTGCGCGACCAATACCTTGGCCTTACAATTATCGAGTATGTATTGAATTTCCGTTTGTTTAAAATGCCAATTCACCGGAACGGGGTATGCGCCAAGCAGGCTGGCACCAAAACTTGCTTCAAGAAATGCTATATCGTTCCTTAATAAAAGGGCTACAGAGTCACCCTCGGTGACACCGACTTCAGCGAGCCCACTTGCCACTTTTCGGGAACGATGTTGGAGCTCCTCTATTGAGACGCTTTGTTGTCCGCTAGTTACGTAGTGGTCCATATTCTCACCGTACATCTAAAGTGTTGGTGATTGCAGCGTTTTTTGCACCGGGCCGGGGAGTGATAGTTAGCCATAACTACGCCATAATTCGGAGTTAACAGCAGTCTGAGCGATAGGATTTCGTGGCGCACGCATTGTTCATCGCGGGTGCCTCGATGTGCGTTCCAGTTTAATACTCGAAGTGGTTTCGATGAGACGAAGAAACCCATTTTCTTTGCTATTGCGCTTGCTGGGCATGTTTAGCCTGCTTTGTTTCGTGGGTGCACTGATCACGGTAATTGGTGCTGCGTGGGTCTTACACCATTATACTCGCGGGTTGCCAGAGTATACACAGTTAGAGGATTATGAGCCCCCGACTCTTACGAGACTTCACGCAGGGGATGGCCGTCTACTCGCTGAGTATGCGGCGGAACAAAGAGTTTTCGTGCCTATCGAGGCGATGCCTAAACTTTTAGTTAATGCGTTCATCGCCGCAGAAGATAAGAATTTTTATCGTCACCCGGGTATTGATTTGTTTGGAATAGCCCGTGCGCTAATCCAGAACGTGCTTCATGCAGGATCGGGAAAGCGTCTTGTTGGGGCGTCGACTATCACCCAGCAAGTAGCAAAAAATTTCTTGCTCACAAATGAAGTTTCAATCAATCGGAAAATTCGAGAAGCTATCCTAGCTATACGAATCGAGCGGACATTATCAAAGGAACGCATATTAGAACTTTATTTGAA
This sequence comes from Alphaproteobacteria bacterium MarineAlpha9_Bin7, assembly GCA_002938115.1. Taxonomy (GTDB): domain Bacteria; phylum Pseudomonadota; class Alphaproteobacteria; order UBA7887; family UBA7887. Next base: position 1,285 of record PTKD01000126.1, read on the forward strand.
TGAAATTTTTCTAGGGCAGCGATCGTACGGCGTTGCTGCTGCCGCGATGAATTACTTCAACAGAGCCCTTTCGGACTTGGATCTCTCTGAGGTCGCATTTTTAGCCGGCCTGCCGAAGGCGCCAAATTCGTACCATCCAAATCGTAATCCCAGTGCCGCGGCGGCTCGCATGAATTATGTTCTGCGGCGCATGCTTGAAGACGGTTATATCGATAGCGAGCAGCTTTGGGTTGCCAGCGGGGCGCCAATCGAACTCCGTGGCCGAGATCGTGGAGAAGTAGTGAATGCGCCGTTTTTTGCTGAGGAGGTGCGTCGCGAAATTAGCAATCGATATGGTGAAGATGCACTTTATCGTGGTGGGTTATCGGTTCGCACCACTCTTGATCCGCGGTTACAGAAGATAGGATCGGCGGCACTGCGTTCCGGATTAATTTCTTATGACCGTCGACATGGGTGGCGAGGGCCAATCACCCGCATAAACATTGATAAAAGTTGGTTAGATTCACTAAATCTTGTAAAGGCTCCCGCTGGCATGAAGGAGTGGGAGTTGTCGGTAGTCGTGGAAGTAAAGGAAGAGGTGGCTGTTATTGGTTTGGTGGATGGAAGCCGTGGCACCATCCCCTTAGATGAACTGTTGTGGGCTAGGGCATGGAGGGAGGGCCAAAAGATTGGCCCAGAAGTTCATGTAGTTTCTCAAGTTTTAGCGCGTGGGGACGTAGTGGCTGTACAGTCACTGGCGATTACAGGGGAGGGTGAGGCCATGGGTCCCAAGACTTATGCGCTTCGCCAAATTCCGGACGTGGAAGGCGCATTGGTGGCACTTGACCCACATACTGGAAGAATTTTGGCCATGATTGGCGGTTGGAGTTTTCGGGAAAGTCAGTTCAATCGTGCCACCCAGGCAATGCGTCAGCCGGGATCGGCATTTAAACCTTTCGTTTATCTAGCTGCCATCGAGGCTGGTTATACGCCGGCTAGCGTAGTGCTGGATGCTCCATTCGTAATTGATCAGGGCGCAGACCTAGGTTTATGGAAGCCGGAAAATTATGGGCGCGATTTTGGTGGCCCAGCTACCCTTCGTTTCGGCATTGAGAAATCTCGAAACCTGATGACCGTTCGTTTGGCCAATACTATCGGTATCGGTAAAGTACTAGAGGCGGCTAGTCGGTTTGGAATTGGCGAATTTGAACCCCATCTTTCGATGGCTTTAGGATCAGGCGAAACTACGTTGCTTAGGCTAACCACCGCTTATGCCATGTTGGTGAACGGTGGGAAACAGATCAGCCCGGCAACGTTGGAACGAATTCAGGACCGGAACGGCCACACTATAACGCGCCGGGATAAAAGATCTTGCTCAGAATGCCAAGGGGTTTTTGGCGTCACTACAAATGTGCCCAGGCTAATAGATCATCGACAAGCTGTGACCGATCCAGCTACCGCTTTCCAAGTAACCTGGATGCTGAAGGGGGTGGTGGAACGTGGTACTGGACGGCGAATTAGAGAGCTGGGTAGGCCGCTTGCTGGTAAGACCGGCACAACCAACGAAAGTTTTGACGCTTGGTTTATTGGTTTTTCTCCCGACTTGGTTGCTGGTGTATTTGTGGGTTTCGATAAGCCGCGTACCCTAGGGGTCAAGCAGACGGGCGCTAATGTTGCGGCGCCAATCTTTAAGCAATTTATGGAATTGGCAATAGCTAGTAAGCCACCTGTGCCTTTTAGGATTCCACGCGGCATTCGGATGGTTCGGATTGATGCTGAAACTGGTCGGTTACCAGGTGCAGGTACCAAACGGACGATTTTGGAAGCTTTCAAGCCAGGTACAGAGCCAATTTCCAGTGAGACAATGGCCCCCGATTCTGTTGGCAGTCCGACTGCGATCCGAGAGGATTCATCGACACCCGAGAGCGGTCTTTATTAGTAGCATCGTAGCACTCGGTCTATTTGAGTAGATTTTTGTTAAAGGTGTATACCTATGTTGGTAGAGGACGGTAATCGGAAAAACGTCGGGGTTGGTTGAGATTCCGAAATTTGGAATCTAAGATGTTTATAACTTTGTTACGATCACAATATCGGTTTTTGGATGAAGTAAGGATTGGATTCGGAATGCGAGCGGAAATTGAAGCTGTAGCCGATGAATTGCGTCAGTCGTTGGTGTTGCTGAGGGGGCATCTTTGACGCGGAAACAGCACAGACACGGCTTGAGGAATTGAATGCTCGTGCCGAGGACCCAGGTCTTTGGAAGGATCAGGATGCGGCGCAACAGGTAATGCGAGAGCGCAACCGACTCCAAACCGCCATCACCGGCTATGAGACCTTGGTGCGGGAGCTTGGGGATAATATAGAGCTGATCGAATTGGGGGAGTCGGAAGGAGATCCAGATATCGTATCTGAGGCCGAAGACGCCCTATGTGTGTTGGCGGAGCGCGCCCGTAAACTGGAACTAGAGACGATGCTGTCGGGAGAGGCCGATGGTAATGATTGTTTTGTGGAGATCCATGCCGGCGCCGGTGGGACGGAAAGCCAAGACTGGGCGTCTATGTTACGCCGACTTTATCTTCGTTGGGCTGATAGCCATGAATACAAGACGGAGATGGTCGAGGAGAGTCTGGGTGAGGAAGCTGGCATTAAATCGGGTGTACTTAGAATTTCTGGACTAAACGCATATGGTTGGCTGAAGATGGAAAGTGGAGTGCATCGATTGGTGCGGATATCACCTTTCGATTCAAACTCACGACGCCATACGAGTTTTGCAAGCGTTTGGGTCTATCCTATGGTTGACGAGTCCATTGAAGTTGAAATTAAAGATAAGGATTTACGTGTAGATACGTATCGAGCGTCTGGGGCCGGCGGACAACATGTCAACAAAACGGACTCGGCGGTGCGTATTACACATATGCCAACTGGGATTGTAGTTCAGTGTCAGAACCAGCGGTCACAACATAAGAACAGGGCTACAGCAATGAGCATGTTAAGGTCTCGTTTGTACGAACTGGAACTGCAAAAACGAGAAGCTGATATCGCGGCGCAGGAGGCCGACAAAAAAGAAATTGGTTGGGGCCATCAGATTCGTTCGTATGTTCTTCAGCCTTATCAAATGGTAAAGGATTTACGGACTGGTGTAGAGACGAGTAATACGAGTGCGGTGCTGGATGGAGACATTGATCAATTTTTAAGTTCTGCGCTAGCTGCCCAGGTAACAGGGGGCAACAATACGTAGCTCTGCGTTTGTGGGTGACTCTCCTTTACGTTGGCACCTGAATTCCGTACGGTTGAGCCCAATCGAGACCCGAGGAAGTTGTTTGGAGTGGGTGGTACTCACAGCCAACCCATCCGCCAAAATCAAGTGAATCGATTACTTCAAATAGGTGCGGGAAGTTGACTTCTCCCAAGTTTGGTTCGTGCCGAGCGGGCACCCCGGCGATTTGATAATGCCGGGTGATGTCTATGTTATCACGGATGAGGGTCTCAAGATCGCCGTCCATAATTTGAGCGTGGTAGAGATCGAGCTGGAGTCCAACGTTTTCCTTTCCTATTTCCTCTATGATTTTACGAGCATCTGATATACGACTCAAAAAATAACCTGGAATATCGCGTTTGTTATTGATCGGCTCAATCAGCAAATCAACGCCGTACTTTTCTGCCACAACTGCCGCTCTCTTTAAATTTTCCACGAAGGTTCTCCGTGCTTCTTGCATCTCCTTCTCTTCTTCAATTATTCCGGCCATAACGTGAATTCGTTCACACATAAGTGTTCCTGCGAACTCTAGTGCAAGCTGAAGAGAAGAAAAAAAATCGGATTCTCGGCCCGGGATTGCACCGAGCCCCCGATCTCCAGATGCCAAATCACCTGGTGGAGTGTTCAAAAGTACCTGTTTAAGGCTATTTTCGTTTAGTGCATATCTGATTTCATTGGCGGACCACTCATAGGGGAATAGAATTTCAACTCCTTTGAATCCATGACCAGCTGCCGCGCTAAATCGATCAAGAAAATTGTATTCTGTAAACAACATCGACAAGTTGGCAGCGAGATTGGGCATGGATAGGGGCGTTAGTTCTTTGGTAACGCAGTCTCTACTAAACGTACGAAATAGCTTGCACCAATTGGAAGGATCTCATCGTTAAAATTGTAATGGGGGTTGTGCAGTTGGGCACTTTCAGTGCTATCGCCATTTCCTATCCAGGCGTACGCTCCCGGTTTATCTTCGAGATAAAAAGAAAAATCTTCCGAGCCCATTACTTGCGACTGCTTTCGAGCATCAAGTCCGGTAACTTCTACTGCCACATCTCGAGCAAACCCGGCTTCTTGCTCGTGGTTTGCAGTGGGCGGATAGCCAAGATCATAAGTCAATTCTACTTCAACCCCATGGCCAGCAGCTATGCCTTCAAACATCTTCGTCATTCGTTGGATATTAGCTTGGCCAAGATCCAAGTCAAAATAGCGGACTGTCCCACCAAATGTAACTGAATCTGGGATCACGTTGAAAGCGTCCCCCCCATGAATTTTGGTTACGGAGATGACTAGGGTAGCATGTGGATCGGTAGCGCGTGAGACCAGGCTTTGGAGGCCATTAACCATCGAGGCTGCTGCGACTACGGGGTCGATGGCGAGATGAGGCATT
>PTKD01000127.1 GCA_002938115.1 Alphaproteobacteria bacterium MarineAlpha9_Bin7
GATAAAGATCCGGTGCTAACCATAATTCAAGATCCGGAGCGTCGTGCTACACTGATTGCTGTTCGGGATTCAGACTGGAATGGCCACACAAAATATCAGTTCGATATACACCTGCAAGGTGACGCAGAGACCGTTTTTTTTCAGTGGTCATAGAGTATTTTAGTAGAAGAAAAACTTTAGAATGAGACTTGCGCCATGATTGTTTGGCCGTTAATCAATTCCAAGACTCTTAAAGTGAGCAACAGTTCTCGTGTTAATTGAACCACAGTTCCGAACCAAATTCGCGGATGCGGTTTGGGGTACGATGGAACGGCTGTCCCGGATGGCCGCCTTTGAATCTGCACTCGCCTCAGCGCAAGCAAAGGTAGGGTTAATTCCGAGGTCAGCCGCCAAAACAATAACTCAGATATGCAACGGGCCGCTACCGAAAGCAAGCAACGTATATGAAGAAGCCATAGTTGCTGGTAACCCGGCCATACCCTTCCTTAAAATTTTAACAGTATCAGTAAACGCAAAAGATTCCGGTGCCACGGCCTACGTGCATTTTGGTAGTACCAGCCAAGATCTAATCGATAGCGCACATATGATGGCCTTAACGAAGATTGCTGATGCTCTGGATGCATCTTTGCAGCAGGTCGCGTCTGAGTTACGTCGCCTGACCACAACTCATGCAGAAACCCCAATGGTATCACGTACGTTACTGCAACAAGCGACGCCGATTACGTTTGGACTCAAGGCAGGATTGTGGGGCACGGCTATCACGCAAGCACGACAACAATTGAAGGTCGCACGAATTAACGACATGGCGGTGCAGCTTGGCGGCTCCAACGGCGCCCTATCAGCGATGGCGCCCCATGGACCCAAAGTACGTGCGGATGTTGCAGCGCAGCTCGGTCTCGCAGACCCCGGTTATTGTTGGCATACATTACGTAGCCGAGTCCTGACAATCTCTGCGGTACTGGCAGTTGTGGTAGGAGTCACTGCTAAAATTGCAGGTGACTGTTTATTAATGATGCAGACCGAGGTTGGAGAAGTGCAGGAATCTTTTCCGGGGGAATCATCTGCTATGCCTCACAAGAAAAACCCTGTGCATGCATTGGTGCCGGTTGCAGCTCTACCTCTCGTAGCAACACATCTCGCCACGTTAGCTGGTTCACAAATGCACGCCCACGAACGAGCACCTGGTTCATGGCACACCGAATGGATCACCTTACCGGTTTTAACCTGCCTTACTCTCGCGTCCGTCGAGAGAGTAAAGGAAATGATTTCTGGCCTAAAAATTAACATTCCACAAATGCGGGCAAATCTGGCTCTCACTCGCGGAACACTCGCAGCCGAGGAATTAGTTACAACTCTTGCTGCAGGAATTGCTCGTGATGAGGCGCATAACCTGGTGGACGACCTATTGAAACAGAGTCAAAATAATAACTTTTCTGAAACCGTCCGCTCCAACTCAAAGGTATCGGAGCTACTCACCAAGGAAAAAATTGCCGAAATTCTGGGCTACAAACAGACTCTAACTGCAGCCGCGCGGGAGGCACAACGGCTGGCAAAAACAATCAATGACGTGTAGTTCGACCGCATCGAAAAGTAGGAAAGTCTCAACTTATGCTTGAAAAGCTGAACGGGAAAACGCGGCTCTACATGACCGTAGGGTATCCGATTGGTCAGGTTAGATCTCCGGCCGATATAACGCACGCATTTGAAGCGCGAGGCATGGATGCCGTTCAGGTTCCAATAGAAATTCGACCCAATGGTATTGGCAACTTCTTCACAGCTCTAGAATCTGCCAACAACGTGGATGGAATGGTGATTACCGTTCCTTATAAATTTGTGGGTGCGAACATATGCAAGACTCTTACTCCTCGAGCATCGCTCCTAGGTGCTGCAAATATAATCCGCCGGAATTCCGATGGATCATGGCACGGCGACATGACCGACGGACTTGGTTTCTGTAATGCGGTTCTGAAAGCAGGCAGCACTATAAAAGGGAAACGTGCTTTATTGATTGGAGCGGGTGGCGCAGGATCAGCAATTGGCCTCGCCTTACTTGATGAGGGTATAGGCGACTTGGGCATATACGATATAGACCCAAATCGCTCTGACAAACTAATGAATCTTTTAGCAAACAATTATGATTCCGTATCAGTCGTCCAAAATACCACGCCCCAAGGATTCGATATTATCGCACACGCCACCCCAACGGGCATGAAATCAGTGGATCCTCTGCCACTTGATGTCGATCAACTTATACACACAATGCATGTGGGAGACGTAGTAACTGAGCCCGCAATACCACCACTTATTAAGGAAGCTAGAGAACGTGGCTGTCGCACCAATACAGGGATTGAAATGTTTGATGGCCACCGTGAGACAGTTGTCGATTTTCTTCTTCACCAAGACAAGCGTTAAAACAAATTAGCGAACTTTGGGGACAACCGATGTTATCCAATTCCGCCGCCTTCCTAGCAATATGGCACGGCTTAGAATCAACTGGAAAATCGGAATGGGAACGATGGCACACGCATGAACACATGCCGGAAAGAGTTGGAATCCCTGGCTTTTTAGCGGGCCGACGCTATATGAACGACAATGACCCAGAACAGTGTTGTTTCACAATATATGAAGGTTCTGAACTCTCGGTTTTTGAATCTGAGGCATATTTAGAGCGATTGAACAATCCAACTCCCTGGACGCGTGAAAATGCATCTACGTTTCGAAATTTTACGCGCGGGGCGTGCCAACGGATTGCACATTCAGGATTTGAGCATGGCTATGGGGGCGTCATACTAACAGTACGCGTTAGCCGTGGCGTTGGCTTTGCTACAGACTCAAAGACATTATTTACGCTAAACAAAATAACTACGGAAGTATGCGAATTGGAAGGTATCGCAACGGCAACGATCGGACTCTGTGACGCGGAAATTACAGCCACAAAAACCACCGAACGGACCCTGAGAAAAGGAACCACCGAGTCGACCCTAGATGGAGTGCTTATTGTCGAAGGTTATAATGCGACAAAGGTAAAAGAACATGCGGCCAAAATAGAAAACATAGTCTCCATTTCTGCGGCAGACCTCAGCCCATTACCTCATCAAATATATGAATTTTCATACATGCTTCGAAGTTAAAAAGAGACTGGTTCGCGCCTAATACCGGAATCTAGCTACAGAAAGCGAAGATACAGGGGGATCCCAGGCTATAAAGATCAGTCGGCGTGTTAAGAGTTGGTACAGGTCACTCTTCGATCTCCGACACATCGACCCATCGGCGCTCTAACGTACTTTCATACGCAAGTTCAGCTAATTGTACACCCTTAGCGCCCTCTCGAAGGTTCCAAGGGAATGGGGTTTCCTCTGTGACATGCCGAAGGAACAATTCCCACTGCGCCCTAAACGCGTTTGTGTAGACAACATTATCAAGCGATTCCTCCCAACCACCCATATAATCCAGCGTTTGAGGAAGGTCAGGATTCCACACAGGCGTTGGCGTATTGCTTCTAGATTGAAACCAACATCGACGCAATCCTGCAACTGCACTTCCCTCCGTACCGTCAACCTGTATGGTCAATAAATCATCCCGTCGCACTCTAACGGCCCATGAACTATTAAAATGAGCAATCCCGCCATCACGCAATTCAAAAGTCGCATAGGCTGCGTCTTCTGCATCCGATTCATACCGCTCCCCATCTTCAGACCACCTCTCCTTAATATGAACTACACCACGACAACTGACTGCCTTCACCCCGCCAAATAAGTTGTCCAGCACATACCTCCAGTGCGTAAGCATATCAAGAATGATGCCGCCGCCCTGACTTTGGAGATAGTTCCAAGACGGCCGTTGCGCAGGTTCATCAGAGCCATCAAATACCCAATACCCAAACTCACCGCGTACCGATAAAACTCGGCCAAAAAAGCCAGACTCCAATAAATATTTCAGTTTCAATAAACCGGGCAACCACAATTTATCCTGTACTACACCATGCTTAATTCCAGCTGCTTTAGCACGGCGATAGATATCAAGTGCATCAAATAAGTTCGTGGCCGTCGGTTTCTCGCAATATATATGTTTCCCGGCAGCGATTGCCTGCCGCACGAATTTCGCACCCAAGTTAGTACTGACCGCGTCGAAAAAAATTGGCAAAGTCTTGTCCCGAAGCGTTCCCTCAACATCTGTGCTCCATCGTGTGATCCCGTGTTCTTTAGCAAGCGAGCTCAGTTTTTTTGAATCACGACCCACTAATACCGGGTCCGGGATCAAACGAGTGCCGTCGCGTAGGGTCAACCCACCTTCATCTCGGACTGCAAGAAGGGACCTCAAAAGGTGTTGTTTGGCGCCCATACGGCCGGTCACACCGTTCATAATTATGCCGATTCGTTTCTCTGCCATGGACACAAGTTATCTTATTTCACCCAGATGCGGAATCGAGGTAAGCTCAAAAAGTCGCCGATTATTTCCCAGCTATCAGCTTATTTGGTGCTTTAAAGTATATCCAACACAAAGATTTATGTTCACTCGAAGGACTGCGCAGCAGGAAGGGAACAAGATGTTGCATCTCATCAAAACGACCGGACCTATCGCGATTGTTTTAGTTGCACTTGGTGCAGCGCAGGCCGCCGAGGTGAAAATTGGAATGCTGTATCCCATTACCGGGGGTGGCGCGATCTATGGTTCCCCAGCCGTGGCAGGCCACCGGATGGCGGTTGACGAATTGAATTCCCACGGGGGCATTCTCGGAATGCAGGTGGTAACTGTGGAGCGTGACACAAAATTGAATCCTGCCACTGCCGCTGCCGCTGCAAAGGAAATGATCACCAAAGACGGCGTCAATGTGATTATTGGCGGTTTGAGTTCAGCGGTGGGTCTCGCCATTTCTGAAGTAGCCAAACAAGAAAAAGTTATTTATATCGCAACCGTTCCAAAAACCATTCAGATGACTACTAACAGAAGACACGATTACGTATTTCGCACGGCGTCACACACGGATTTTGAGGGAGACGCAATAGCACAGATTGCAAAACAACTAGGTGCACAAAAAATTTGCGATATCCAACTTGATTATGCGTATGGCCATGATTTGGCTGATGGAATTGAAAGGGGCTTAAAACGTCATTTACCGGAGGCGACGAAAGTTTTGGAGCTTCGACCAAAGTTGAGAGCAACTGACTACAACGTCTTTATTACTCAGATAATGGGAGCTGGATGCGATGTGGTAACAAGTGGCCTCTGGGGGCCACATTTCGTAGATTTTGCAAAGCAAGCGTCGCCGTTCGGCCTTTTTCGGCAAATCAAGTACATTACTGGTGGAGAGATCGGCAGTCACGAGATCGCTGGGTCAATGGGGAAAGACTATCCGGACAACGTTTGGGCCAACTCCTACGAGCTTTGGTATCATCATCCAAATGAAGAACACAAAAACTTTCAAAAAGCTTTGGCAAAACGCTTAGGAACGGATGAAACACCTATGTGGCCGGTACTTGCATGGATCGGTGTACGCATGTACAGCGCCGCAGCAGAAAAAGCTGGATCTTTAGATGCAGCCAGCATATCCCAGGCTCTTAAGGGCATGACTATCGACACACCAGTTGGACCCCGCACCATTGACCCAAAAACTCACCAAGCAGACACCGGACAGTTTTGGGGGCCCATGGTGAAAAAGGAGGGTGTTCCCTACCGCGTGATGAACCCAATTACATATATTCCTGCCCAAATAGCCGAATAATCCATTTATCGGAAAACCA
>PTKD01000128.1 GCA_002938115.1 Alphaproteobacteria bacterium MarineAlpha9_Bin7
CGCGAAAATCTTGGTCACTATCTGGATCTGCAATTAATTTCCCCAGTTCCGCCATTCCGTCACGTATTCGACGCAATTCGGCGGCGGCGGCCATAATCGGGGACAACTCCGCATACTCCTTGGAAAGGCGGACACGGTCATCTGCCGAGATGCCGGGTCCATTGAGTTGTCCACTTATTTCTATCTGCCGTTCACTTATTTTATCGAGTCGTTGGTCAAATTTCATCTGATGCCCACGCCAGGATTAGTGGTAAGGTTCTCCACCATGGGAGGATGGCCTGAAGGCCCGTCGCGACCTCAGCCATATATCAGGGAAGGGCGCTGGCTTCTTATCACTCATCTACACCGTCGTCATCGATCTCATGGGCCTTTTTTTCGACCAGTTCAACCAGGTGGTCAACTAGGTCCCGATCGTTGATTTTATGATCGGTTACCCCGCTCAGATAAACCTGATGGTTACCTCTCCCTCCACCAGTAAGGCCAATATCCGTTTCGCGCGCCTCGCCAGGCCCATTCACCACACATCCAATCACAGACAGCGTCATCGGCGTCACTATGTGCTCCAAACGCTTCTCCAGTATCTCAACTGTTTTAATAACCGGAAACTGTTGGCGAGCGCAGGATGGGCATGAAATTATACTGACACCACGATGGCGTATGTTGAGAGCCTTTAAAAGTTCAAAGCCGACTCTAACCTCCTCTACCGGTTCCGCGGACAGTGATATACGAATCGTATCTCCAATTCCTGACCAAAGCAGCATTCCAAGGCCTATAGAAGATTTAACCGTGCCGGTTGTAAAACCTCCCGCTTCGGTAATGCCTATATGAAGAGGATAATCACACAACTGCGCCAACTCTTGATATGCAGCTACCGCCAGGAATACATCGGATGCCTTAACACTAATCTTGAAATCTAAAAAATCGTGGTCCTCCAAAATACGAGCGTGGGCAAGCGCACTCTCGACCATCGCTTCCGGACATGGCTCTCCATATTTTTCCAACAAATCACGCTCAAGCGATCCGGCGTTCACACCAATCCGCATCGAACACCCATGATCTTTAGCTGATTGTACGACTTCCCGAACCCTATCTGAGGAGCCGATATTGCCGGGGTTGATTCGAAGACAGTGTGCGCCAGCCTCCGCGGCCTCAAGTGCCCGCTTATAGTGGAAATGTATATCAGCAACGACTGGCACCTCGATTGCCGATATTATTTTTTTGAGAGCAGAAGTTGACTCTTTATCGGGGCAGGAAATCCGAACAATATCAACACCAGCAACTTCTAGAGCACGGACCTGTTGGATTGTCGCTGAAACATCTGCGGTCGGAGTATTAGTCATCGACTGCACGGCAATTGGTGCACCGCCGCCCACCTTAACCTTTCCAACATTAATTTGTCTGCTATCCCGTCGCAAAATATCACGATAAGGGCGAATGCTCATTTCGATTTATTCCAAGTCAGCATTTGAATGTTTCGCAGTACAATCGCAACAATAACAAAAGACCACAAAGATCAGTCGCCCTACGTAAAATTATTGGTTCTCAATTTGCGCGAGGCCCCGCAACGCACCTGGATCAAGCGGTATGTTGCGACGCACTGCACCCTCCGGACCTAATTGTGAAACGGGTAGCCCATCAACCAAAACTTCTAGACCGCCCGCGTTTCCCGTAATCAATGTCAAGTTCGGAAGGTCTGGAACTCGATAACTATCCCCAGAATACAAAATGCGCGTAATCAACAACCCACTTTCCGGACTTTGAACTTGAACCCAGCTATCCTGGCGCGCAATCAACGTCACTCTTGACCCAACATTTTCGATTCCGTAGACGTGAGGAGTTCCCTGGACAACTGAACTACTTGGTGGTGGCGGTGGGGTTGGTATCAGGGTTGGTTCGGCCGGAGCTACGACTAGGTCTCCTGTTATAGTAGCGGAAGAACCTGAAGTAGACTCACGCACAAAACTCTCATCGATTGAGATATCTTCGGTTACCTGGGCGGTTCGCCCAGTCTCGGTGAGCACTGTTACAGCCAACCCTGTTTCATCCTCAGACACGCTAGATGTTTCGGAGGCCACATTAATCAAATCTTCCTCAATATCAATGTCTATGGCCTCTATTGCGACAACAGTAGACTCATCCGTCTCGGCTGTCAGTGGAACATTAGATTCTTCCACACCCTCAGGTAAAATGGGGCTTTTTGTTCGCGTCAGACCATCCACCATTTTGTTAGAATCTGATTCACCAAAGTGCTTAGGCACGGGAGGGACGGCGTCAAAGGTTACCCGATCTTCCGCTTGCCAAAAATACCAGACTCCAAACACTACCGCAGCAATCACGAGAGAACCGATAACAATTGCCACACGAGGCACACTTCCTTCCTGAGTCGGCGCCGGAAATGAAAGACGCGGCGAAGCAGCGAAGCCGGCCGATTCGGTCTTGAATCTATCCACAACATCCTTTGAGTCTGCCCCTAAGAAATCTGAATATGAACGCAAAAATCCGACGACATATGCTGGGCCTGGGAGCATTTCAAAGCTACCATCTTCAATGGACTGAAGATGTCGAAAACTTATTCTTAATGACCGGGCCACTTCTTCAAGGTTTTGGCCCTGTCGTTCGCGTAGCACCCGAAGTTCCGCACCAATGCCGCTATAAGAACTGGTCCCGCTATTGAATTCAGGGCTCAAATTAGGTTCGTCTGAGAACGTCATTTACTACCTAGATCCACGATCTCTCCTCATCCGACGAGCCGGCACTCCCAACCTATTCAGTCATTCTTCATCCAAATCATAAGCCGTATGCAACGACCTAAGCGCGAGCTCAGTGTACTCTTCTGCAATTAGAACACTAACTTTGATCTCAGAGGTCGAAATAACTTGGATATTGATGCCTTTGTCCGCAAGAGTTTCGAACATCTTTGTCGCAACGCCCGCGTGAGTCCGCATGCCCACTCCGATGACCGACACTTTGACGACATTAGAGTCCGACAGAAGCTCCTGATATCCCAGTATATCTCGAGCCTGCCCAATCACCTCGGTCGCACGTGCTAGATCGGCTTTGCCAACCGTAAAGGTCAAATCTGCCGATGCGCCATCGTCGGACGCGTTTTGCACAATCATGTCAACATTCACGCTGGCCTCGGAAAGAGGGCCAAAAATGCTCGCCGCAATACCCGGGCGATCTGGTATCCCCGTCAAAGTGATCTTGGCCTCGTCTCGACTGTAAGCGATCCCACTGACTACACGCTGCTCCACAATCACATCCTCATCAACCAACTGGGTCCCTGGCAAATTGTCAAAGGCTGACAAAACCTGCACCACAACGTGGTGCCGCATGGCGAGTTCCGCCGCCCGACCTTGCAAGACGTGCGCACCAAGAGATGCCATTTCAAGCATCTCCTCGTAGGTAATTTTGTCAAGCTTGCGAGCCTTAGTAACGATATTCGGGTCGCTAGTGTAGACGCCGTCAACATCGGTATAGATGTTACAAAGATCAGCGTGAAGCGCCGCCGTCAGAGCGACAGCTGAGGCATCCGATCCCCCTCGACCAAGGGTAGTCAGCCGATCCCGATGGCTTACGCCTTGAAAGCCAGGAATAACGGCCACCTCACCGGCGGTCAATCGTTGCACAATCTCTGTGGTGTCAATTGATTCGATATGGGCTTTCCCGTGAACATCGTCTGTAATTATTGGCAACTGCCAGGCGAGCCACGAGCGAGCGGGGATACCAAGACCTTGAATCGCCATTGCCATTAAACCAGCCGTCACTTGTTCACCGGATGCAACGACGGCATCGTACTCGCGCGCGTCATGTAGCGCCGAGATCTCGCGGGCCCACGACACTAATTTACTCGTGGTGCCTGCCATTGCTGAAACCACCACAGCGACCTCATTACCAGCATTCACGGCTCGTTGGACGTGACGAGCAGCGCTGCGGATTTTTTCAATGTCAGCGAGCGAGGTGCCGCCAAATTTTTGAACAATGCGGGTCATAGCCGTGGTACCGTCAGATAATGCACATGCGCGACGCACAGCCGGCATCTCTTGTAGTTGCGATCGGGGAACTATTATAGATACTGTGGTCAGACCTTAGACGCAACCGGACCATAAACAGTGCCGATATTGTCATCTCAATCAAAATGGCCGTCCGATCAAACAATTGACGAGAACGAAGTCGCGCGTTTCGAGAAATTGGCCCTTCGCTGGTGGGAACCAGACGGGCCCATGTCTGCGTTACTCAAACTCAACCCTGCGCGGATCGCATACATTCGCGACCAAATCGCCACCGCCCGGGGACCTGCTACGCTTAAGAACCGTCCGCTTGATGGGCTTAAGCTCCTGGATATCGGTTGCGGGGGGGGCATTTTGTCTGAGCCCATGGCGCGGCTCGGAGCAAAAGTGACCGGAATTGACCCGGCTCGCCTGAACATACAGGTGGCAACGCTACATGCTCGTGAGATGGCTCTCGACATTGACTATAGGTGTCAGTCGCTCGAAGAAGCAGCTAAATCTAGCGAACAATATGACATAGTCCTAGCAATGGAAATCTTAGAACATGTAGCTGACAAATCGACTTTCATTCGATTGGCCACCTCATGTGTAACGTCGGGTGGGGCCTTGTTTCTTGCAACGCTTAATCGCACTCTCAAGTCGTACAGTCTGGCAATCGTGGGTGCTGAATATATTTTCAACTGGTTGCCGCGAGGCACACACGATTGGCACAAATTCTCTCGTCCTTCCGTCCTAGTGAAAGCTTTGATTGATAACGGGCTAGAGCCCGTGGATTTAACGGGAGTGCAGTACAGCTTTTTAGCGGATCGCTGGTCACTAGGGAAAGATCTCAGTGTCAACTACATGGTTCATGCCAACAAGCCAACAAAAGAAATTATGGGCTAGCTTAGGGCGGCCGCCAATCGGTCGATATCCGATTCACCATCATAAACTTGGGCCGATACCTTGACCCACAATGCTCCGTCAATTGGTACAACTAGCACCTCTATACGATGGTGGTGGAGCAGTTGATCATGCAGGCGAACGGCGGCGGCATGACTGGCTTGGCAAGCACCAGGCACTCGCACTGTTACCATTGAAGCTGTCAGCAGGCTAGACGCTCCTCTTTCCGTGCCCCACCTCGCTGCCAGCTCGTCACCTGCCCAATTTGCAAAATTATGCATGTAGGATCGCGGGTGCCTGTCCAACTAAATTCCTCCCAAAAACCTTCATTGTAACCGGTGGAGATTACAGTGGGATGGAGGCCTGCTTGCATGCGATCGGCCACAGAAAGCATTGCACAGCCCTTGGGGGCGGAAAGCCACTTGTGACAATTGCCAAATACCAGTTGGCACCGACCTGACTAATATCTACAGCAACCATACCAGGCGCGTGAGCACCATCCACAAGAACTGGTATCCCACGTGCGTCGCACATATCCACCAATTGTCTGATCGGCATCACAATTGCACCATGCGAGGTTACGTGATCCAACACTGCAAGTCGCACGCGCGGCCCGAGCGATGATTTCACAGCATTCACTATCTGGCTTTCATCTACGGTAGGGCACGGCAGGGAGACAGTTTTCAGAGCAACACCGCTGCGCACACACTCGTAATGCAAACTATTTACAACGCCCTGATCATCTTGATCGGTAGTCAGTATCTCATCGCCCGAACCCGGTCGCAGTGACCGTGACACAGGGTTGAT
>PTKD01000129.1 GCA_002938115.1 Alphaproteobacteria bacterium MarineAlpha9_Bin7
AAAACTGGTCTTGGTTTCTATGACTGGAGTGGGCGTGATATTAAATCTTACAAAGCACGCGCCGAACACAAGCTACAACAATTAATACATCTACTCAAAAACGATGAATAAACATCGATCGCCTTACTAGCCACAGCATCTCGAGGAACATTACATCAGACCTAATCCCAAGAAATGTTTTCAACAAAGTCCTAAATTTAGCTTTACTTGCTCAGAACCTTACTCCGCGGCATGGGCTACAGTGGATGCAACGTCGTCCCCAGAAGACACCAGGACATCGCCTAACGCCACCCCATCCGGATCCGCAAGGGCCGCCGTTACCGCCCGCTCAATCTTGTTTACCGACTCCTCGATCGGCATTGAACCATCCAGTGCCGGACTAATTAAGCTATCCTTTATCCGCTCATAATTGTTGCGGCCCCTACGATGCGTCTCTCCATATCCCTTGATTAGGCGTGCACAAGAAATAATTTGGTGAGCCAATTCCGGAGACCGATCCGCACCGCCACAAACCTGATCCAACCACGCGTCAATTGCTAGCTGTTCCTCTCGGAACCGATGTCCCAATCTTCTTAATGGTCGGAGTCGTGCCAACAACCAAATGGCCAAAAATCCCATCACTGTTGATGTATTAAGCGCCACACCTACATGAAGTTTATCAGTCAATCCCCGGTTAGAAGCCCACCGCAACAAAGGACGCGCAACGAATCCCGGAAGCAATGAACAAACCTCTTCAATGCCAGGTTTAAGAAATTCTGTAACTCGGACCGGTTCACCGGGGGCGGCTTTTATTTCCGCTCGCACCTTCTGCATACGCTTGCGTGCAGTTTTTAATTGCGCCACCCGAACCACATCTTCATACGACATACGTAAAGCGAGTTGACGCGCCGCCTCCTGTATCAAAGAGTTATCATGCGTCCTGTCCACGGCACGCACACGCGACACTCGAGAAAGGTAAAGACGTGCGTAGGAAAGATCCTGATAACCCGCGAGTCTACGTACTCCATGTCCAAGAATTTCCCGTACCGGCTCCGGATCATCTTTCACTTCTTGTAACAATCGTTCAACACGTCCTACCTCTTTAGGATTTTCTCGATTTTGTAGCGCTAGTCCTTGCTTTTTTGCACTTTGTTCAATATGAAATCCTGCTTCAAATCCCGCCAAATTACTGGAGATTGCCTTCCCACCGCCACGAATTGCTGCAACAAAACTCTCGCGCTTTATCACCGGTAATGCTGGTGTGGCCGCCAAAGCCCCTAAAAGCACTGCGTTAAGTACACTCCCAGCTTCCTCCGCCACTCGCCTGAAATCAAAAAGCACCGCATGCTTTGATAGCTCCTGCGCAGCGTCAAACAAGCGTTCCTCATCTAGTCGGCCATCCGCCATATCCGAACGCTCGCCTATGGTATAGACGCGGTGCGTAGAAGCTATCAGTGCGGTCCGATTCGGACTTACAAACCCGTTTTGAATGGCACGCGCGGCTTCCAACAATTCACTGGCTATCATGACATCGATATCACCGGCTGCCGGGTACAATGCAAACACGGGCTCTCGGCCATCAAGGTCAGCAATCGGTACCGGAAATATTTCTACATAATAAGTTGTCGCACCTGTCCTTTGTGCGACCCCAGGAATCGAAGTGCTTTGGACCAAGAAACCTGCGTGTTCCGCAGCCTTCACCACCCAGTCTGTGAGGACTCCACCACCCTCACCGCCCATCGCGGCAATCACTATGGTAATCGGTCGTGGACTTTCGGTCATGCGCGCACGAGACCTTGCAATGCACGTATTACAGCTTGACGCCAGCCATCCAAAAGGCGATCCCAAAGATTGGGATTCTGCACGATCTCCGCCCGATAAAACGACGGACATAGCACTGCTGCATGTGCCACCTCTCCGCATAACCCGCATCCCACACACCCATTGTTCACATGAGCCACTGGATCAGTTCTCAAGGGATCTGGATTGGGTTTAATTGTGAGAGACGGACAACCCGAAAGTCGTATGCAAGAATGATCCCCTGTACAAACGTCATCATCAATTCCAAATTTCGTTCTTATCACTCTCTGCCCAGCGTCAAGTCGCTTTTTTAACAGAGGCCGCAACCGACGCTGACGGGCCAACTGACATTCACCATCAGCAATGATCACCTTTAGCCCTTTGCGAGTCTCCGTCATCGCACGACGGAGGGTTTTGGCCATTTTCGAAACATTATAGGTGCGGACACTGCGAACCCACTTAACGCCCAACCCTTTGAGAGCATTTTCTATCGACATCCCGGACTGACCACCAAATCTATCGCGTTTACTAGACGGCAATATTTGCCACCCGGTCGCCGAAGAGTATCCGTTCTTCATGATTACAAGGATAGAGTCGTTTTTATTGAAATTTGCGCTTGCAACTCCGGAAGAGATGCCATTGTGCCAAAAACCACCATCCCCCATGATACTAATCACTCGCTTGCCGAAATTGGGCCCAACACCCGCGGAACTCGCCAACCCCAAACCATATCCGACCATGGTATTTCCGAGATTAAAAGGCGGCAGAGCGGAAAAAGTGTGGCAGCCTACGTCTGCAGCGATATGTGTAGGCCCTAGTTCTTTCTCAACAATTTTCATTGCGCTAAACACTGGTCGCTCTGGGCATCCAGTACAAAAACTGGGGGGTCGCGGGGGGATCGGGGCACCAAGTAACTCGGCAGCGCGCGCTTTCAAAGAGATAGAAGCGGATAACGCGCTGTCTGGCATGAATGCAGCCAACTTGTCCGGAGCTTCTGATTCTAGAAATTTCTCAACACCCTCCAGCACGACGTCAGCTGTATATTCGCCAACTTTAGGAAGCACACCCTTTCCCAGTACCCGGGTCTGTAAATCTCCTTTTCGCAACGCAACATTTATTGCTTGCTCTATATAGTCGGGGTACCCCTCTTCCACCACGAGAACAGACGTTTTGCCCGCACAAAAGTCCTGGATTTCCTTGGGCACCATCGGATACGTAACATTCATTACATAGATTGGAATACGGGACGCGCCATAAATATCAGCTAATCCAACACGCTCTAAGGCGCGCACAACACCATTATAAAGGCCGCCCATCGTTATTATTCCAACGTCTGACAGCTCTCCTTCAAACACCTCATTCAATTTATTTTCTGTGACGAATCGTTCCGCTGCAGGAAGTCGATGCTCAATCTTATGTTTTTCCTGTGCATAGGTTGCAGGCGGCAAACAAAAACGGTCAATGTTGAAATCCGGCTCGGCCAAAAGCTTGTTCCGGGACACAGCTGGTTCACGATTATCTCGGGCGTTAAAACGGCCAGACAAATGGCAAGCGCGGATCCGTAGTTGTAGCATCACAGGCATGTTACTTGCCTCAGACAACTCAAAACCTTTTTCAACTGTATCCACAATACTGGTCAAATTGGGGCGTGGATCGAGAAGGCACATGGAAGATTTCATAGCAAAGGCATGGCTTCGCTCCTGAATAATACTTGCGCCCTCGCCATAGTCTTCGCCAATGACAATCATGGCACCGCCTACGACTCCTGCAGAAGACAGATTCGAAAGCGCGTCGGATGCCACATTGGTACCAACGACTGATTTCCAGGTCACAGCGCCGCGCATCGGATAATTTATGGAAGCCGCCAACATTGCAGCTGCTGCTGCCTCATTGGTTGGTGTCTCAAGATGAACTCCGAGCTCATCCAAAAGCTCACTAGAATCAACCATTACGTCCAGCAAATGAGACACCGGCGAACCTTGGTATCCACCGAT
The DNA here is from genome assembly GCA_002938115.1 of Alphaproteobacteria bacterium MarineAlpha9_Bin7. GTDB lineage: Bacteria > Pseudomonadota > Alphaproteobacteria > UBA7887 > UBA7887. The sequence continues at coordinate 3,774 of PTKD01000129.1, forward strand.
ATAGCTCACACCTGACTGTAACAATGCCTTGGTAACCGCGAGTATCCCTTCGCCGGAGAATATTTCGCCTTTGCCGAGACGAAGCTGCGCCACCTCTTTCTTAAATGATCTTTCCATGCTCTACCTCAATTTCAACACAGTATATCTTGGAGTACACGGCCTACCAAGTGATTGACGCTAATCTTTCCTGGCTTCAGAAATGTGGCCTCTCCGGACAAACCTAGCCCTGCTTATAGGTTGCTCGCGACGCAATACATTTTGCTGTATAGGCACACTACATTCACAATACACGCAACCCACCGGCCTCGTGTTGGCTCGCTCCAACCAGGCCAGGCCAATCAAACGGAGGACCCAGGCTTGATCGACGTATATTACTGGCCAACACCAAATGGCTACAAAATCACTATAATGCTTGAGGAATGCAAGATTCCCTACAAAATCGTTCCCGTCAACATTAGCAAAGGCGATCAGTTCAAGCCTGAATTTCTGAAGATCAGCCCAAATAACCGCATGCCAGCGATCGTTGATCCGGACGGACCTAATGGCAAGCCGATCGCTATTTTTGAGTCAGGAGCAATACTGATTTATTTGGCTGAGAAGACGGGCAAATTTCTACCCTCGGATCCGCACGGCCGTTACGAGGTACTTCAATGGTTAATGTTTCAAATGGGAGGGATCGGCCCCATGCTCGGACAGGCCCATCATTTTCGGAATTATGCCCCAGAAAAAATTGAGTATGCGATCGATCGATATACCAACGAAGGCGGCCGCCTGTACAATGTGATTGATAAGCGCCTAGAGGACAGAGAATATCTAGCTGGAGACTACTCTATCGCCGACATGGCTACTATGCCCTGGATTTTAGGCAAACGCCAAGGCCACAGCTTCGATGATTTCCCAAACCTTAAAGAATGGCGAGAGCGCCTTAAAGCACGACCGGCACTTCAAAAGGGCTGGTCAGTCATGCGAGACGAAGTCCGTTCAGTGGCAGATCAAACACAAGACAAAGAGCGGTGGGAAATTTTATTTGGCTCTAAACAATTTCAACGACGTTGAAGAATCAAGGAAAGACAACAGCGACCTAACTGGGCTTTTTTTGAATAAATTCGATGGTGACGCCGTCTGGATCACGGGTATAGACGGCCTTGCCACCGCTGTTAGGGCCAGCATTCACAACTACGGGTTCGCTTAAAGGCTCTACTCCTACTGCACTGACTGCGGTCACGACCGAATCTATATCGTCCACGTCAAAAGCGACATGGGCAAAGCCAGTATCGCACGGGCGAGACATCACCTTACCTCGATCCGCTGGTGCATTATATTGGATTAACTCAAGTCGGTGGCCAGGCGCTTGAATATAAGCAACCTCGATCTGGGCCCCCGGAACACCGACCACTTTTTCAGTGAACGATGGATCACGTGGTGAGCGATTCAGCAACTTAAAACCGAGTACCTTGACATAAAAATCGATCGACCTATCTAGATCAGAAACAGTGAAACTCGTATGATTGGTGGCGAGGATGCTGAATTGCGGCATTTTGGACCCCCCTTCCTGTTGCGACCCTGTGGAAGCCCATTGTGCCAGTGATTGCTCGGTTCTGCCAAGGCGTACGTTCTTGATACTCAGGGGCAATTTCTGGCAGAATGGAGGACCTAACAGCTGCTCAATACAGGAAACACACCCATGTCACTCACTTTTACAAGGATGCATCCATGCTTTTTTGCGACAGTGTCAGACGTGGACCTAGCTTCTCCATTTGGTAATGACATACTTGTAGAAATTTTGAATGGTTTTGCTGAACACTCAGTACTCTTGTTCCGCAATCAAACTCTTGACGACAATTCGCAAATTGCATTCTCAGAACGGATTGGGCCACTCGAGAAAAATGTAACTGCTACTT
>PTKD01000013.1 GCA_002938115.1 Alphaproteobacteria bacterium MarineAlpha9_Bin7
TTAAGGGGACATCAGCAGAGTGGGCGATTTCTGCCAGCGCTGGGATATCCAGGACTTCAAGACCCGGGTTTCCCAGGGTTTCGCCAAAAATTAGACGCGTATTTTCACGTATTGATTCCTTGAATTTATCGTGATCTCGTGCGTCTACAAAAGTAGTGTTGATTCCAAACCGTGGCAGGGAATGGCAGAAGAGATTGTAACTGCCACCGTAAATATTGGTTGACGCAACGATGTGACCACCTGTGTTCATGAGAGTAGCGACTGCTAAATGCAATGCAGCTTGTCCACTGGATGTGCAAACAGCACCAACACCACCCTCAAGGGCGGCCAAACGTTCTTCTAAAACGGATACCGTTGGATTGCTTATGCGAGAATAAATATGGCCTGCCCGTTCTAAATTAAACAAGGCAGCTGCGTGGTCACTGTCACGGAAGACGTAAGAGGTGGTTTGGTATATGGGCACTGCGCGGGCACCGTATTCTGCATCCGGATGTTGTCCCGCGTGAAGCGCCAACGTATCAAAATGCACTGAGCCTTCTTTTGGCATAACAAACACCTTAATCAATTATGGTGAGGGTTTGAGCTAAACACCTTAGATGTGCAGGTGCAGTGAGTTCATTAATTCAAAAGGGGTGTTACGTTCTGGGTTTAAATACGGAGGCGGCATTTTCTTTGATCGTGTCTTTTTTCTCAATTTCCAGTCGAACACGCTGAATCTCTGATTCAAGTTTATGAATATATGATTCTAGGTCCCCCAAGGAAATAGGCCCTAAATCGGAATAAAACAGGTTCTTCGGGGGCGGCTTCTCTTCTTCCTCATTGATCATCAGTAAATACCATTCAAGGTGCAGTATGAAAGGCGTACATTTTTTTTGCAAACATGGGAGCATTTTAAACAATTGTTAGTATTTATTTTGCAAACTGCAAATATATCCTTCCCCCTTCAAGCTGAATTTTAGAACATCAAAAAAGTTAACATTAAGAAATCGTGACATTATAGATGCGTGTACAATTTTGCGATTTTTCGGAATCCACTATCTGTTACCTGTAGGGTAGAAATAGTGTCCGAGATACCGGGAAAGAGGTAGTCCCAGAAATATTGTTTAAACCCATTCCGAAAGTCTTCTAATTCATAAAGTCTAAACCGGTTTAAAATATTACCTTCTTTTGCAGATAAATAGATTTTTACAATGTGGCTGTTGAAGTCTGAACTGGAGAAGAGGGCAATGATCTGGCATGCCCTGGTAATTCTCCCAACATCGTTGATCTCCGAATCGTCCACCCTCTTGGTGAAGTCGGTGTTTCGTATGGCTCTCTCAATGACGTCCATATTTGAAGTTTTATGTTGGGGTAAACTTTGTTCTACATATATGGCGCTTCTTTCTGAGTAATACCTCCAGAGGGCAGAATCGGTCTCAGAGTTCGGTATTTCCTTCGTTTTTTGTGGAGAAATGAGAAAGGATGAATCGTGATCCTCTGGCAATATGCCACGTATAATTCCCACGTGCGCAAATAGTGAAGAACAGAGTATATTTTGGAACTCTTCCTCATTCGCGCGCCCATCGCGAATAGCTAATCCCCTGACAACATCCAAAGCGATGGATGTGCACCTAATAGTGTAATCCAAAGACAAGAATAGGCTGTCGCTTTTTGTCATCGCTGCAAAAGACATTAAGGATAGCGACTTCACCCTTTGTTTCAGGAATGAATTTTGTTGAAAATGATTATCACAAAGTAGTTCTAAATCATTAATGAAATTGTCTGAATGAATATTTGCAAATCGAAACATAACGTGACCTTACAGGTATTTTGAGATCTCGTATCCTATTTGCGACATGAAAGATAGCGTTGATGCGTCGGGTTTCTCCACGTTAAGGCTGTAAAATTCTAGAACATATCTAACACCAACTTTATCGGTTATGGGGAACGCAAAAGCGCCTTTCACGCCGATATCCTGGGCCAACCTTGCTCTTGGGAAATTTGGATCAGTGGACACGTCTTGAATCCATTCTGCTTGTCCTGTTTACAGGACACGGCCCGGCAATCCCCTACCGATACGAAAATTTGTCGTAGAAGTTACTTGTACAAAATTTTCCATCGCCTCAGTTTTTGCATCTATGTGCCAAATATTTGTAGGTGCCATTTCGTGCTGCTGGCTTTCTTCGTTTCGGTAGTATGCGTGTCCGACCGGCCATTTTTGGAATTTACAAATCTTACCAAGAATAAAACTTAACGTGTCTTCAAAGTTGCGCGAGTCGGACATTTTTTTACTTATTATTTCAAGGAGCATTATTCCTTCGCTTGAGAGAATAGACCTGTGTTCCTCGCAAAACACATGATAGTTCAAGTTAATAGCCCAGAACTGGCCTTCATTTGTTGTGTTGAGATAAGTGAGTGCATTAGAAATTTTGGGTTGCACGTAGTTATAAAAAAAAGCCGGATAGGATTTCTTGACGTCCATAGGGACGTTGTAACCTAATTTTATATTTGCTCCAGTCTCCTTGAACTCGTAGTACAAGGCTGGAATTTTTCTATAATAACTAGGGTCGGCGAGCTGCCCTATTAAGTCTGCGGCGGTAACAAGCTCGGATAATTCAATTTGTTTTGCATCAATATTTCGTAATCCTCGATCCGTCGGAACTGGAAACATCGTATTTTTTATAAATTCACAAATTAGGTCTACGTTTATATCGTCGCTCCAATTGTTTTCCTTCAAGAAAATTTGTGATCTTTCTACGTGATAAGGGGTGAGGTATGCATCTGTGGAGTTGGGCGGTATTTCAATGGTGTCGCCGGATGCATTTACTACTTGATTCGATTCAAAATCATCACGCAAGATATTTCGAACATATCCAACGTCGTGAAATAGCAGTGCAATAGTATAATGGATCCAATCCTCGATGGACAAACCACCGTCTAAGACCTTTTTTCCTACAAAAATATCCTGACCGCACAGCGTAACTAAAGCAGTATGTTCCAAGTTGTGATAAAGCGCGTCTGTATTTCTTAATACACTGGCGCATCGACTCACGGAATCATGGATTAGACCAACGTATTTGTTATTACTTTGAGGGAAGAGCAGGTTTTTTTTTCTGATCAGTTCCTGAATAATAAATGTAGTTTCTTCAATATACATACTATGTAATGTCCTACATTTACATCTACTAACGACTTTCCATTTACCATGTCTTCAAAAGGCAACCAAGAGTTGGTTGTCTTATTGTTTATGCTACCATCAATAACAGATTGATTCCAACTGGGATGATTTTTACTCGCCCTTGCTGCTGAAGCATTGCGCCAATGTACCGATATGGCTCGTTGTCTAATTTGCTCGCTTGGTGCAAAACCATCTCATTCTTAGTTCAGGGCTTGGATGTCACAATTGTCGCATAGAACCTATAACGGCATTACTTGTTTATAGGGGTTTGTTAAACGGAGAGTTTCCCCAGCACTGAGCGGTGACTCACTATTCCTTGGCGTGAGACTTGAAATAGGTTAAAGCTGCCAAATGGAGAGAGTGGTGATGCAGTGCGGTATTGAAAACCGGCCCGGATGAAATGTTGTGTTGCCGTAGGCTTAAATGCTTAGGAACATTGCCGATCTTGTATGTTGGGGAAGGGCTTCGGAGAGGATTAGTTGAGCGAGGTTGGAGACTTTAGCGTTCACTTCTGGGGTGTGCGTGGCAGCATCGCGTGTCCTGGCCTACAAACGGCCCGGTACGGTGGGAATACTTCTTGCCTAGAAATTCGCTGCGGAGACGATGTGCTAATCTTCGACGCTGGTACGGGTATCAGAAATCTCGCCAAGAGCTTGATGGGTCCAAAAAACCTGGAGTTAGATTTATTTTTAACACACACTCATTTTGACCACGTGTGCGGGTTTCCGTTTTTTGCTCCGGCTTTTAAATCTGACACCCGGCTCCGAATTTGGGCAGGTCATTTATCACCTGGGCGTCAAATCAACGAGGTTCTTGGATATGTAATGAGGGAGCCGCTCTGGCCTGTGCAACTCGAATACATGGCGGCTAAGATCAGCTTTTGCGATTTTATTGCGGGAGAAGTGTTGAGGCCGAAGGATGGAATTGTAGTTCGGACTACGCCACTGAACCACACGAACGGAGCGACTGGATATCGTATAGAATACGATGATCGATCAATTTGCTATATCACGGATACTGAACATTTTCCGGACCGGTTAAACCAAGATATCGTGGACTTAATAAAGGAAACGGACATCTTCATCTACGACTGCACCTATACAGATGATGAATATCCTGATCATGTAGATTGGGGACATTCAACTTGGCGGGAAGGGGTTAAATTAGCAAAGGAGGCGGATGCGAAGACATTTGTCGTTTTTCATCATAACCCGGATCATGACGATGACGCTATGGACTCAATTGCTACTTCGGTGATGGCTGCTCTGCCTGGCTCCGTGGTAGCCAGAGAAGGAATGACCCTGTGTCCCTAAGTGATGCTTTGGGGCTCCCGGGCTCGATGCAGGTCATTGAGATCGTGGGGCACGGTAAGCCGGATGTATTAGTGCTGGGACAACGGACTTTGCCACGGCCAGGCTATGGAGAGGTCTTAATTAAAGTTGCTGCGGCCGGAGTCAATCGTCCTGATATAATGCAGAGGATGGGACTTTATCCTCCGCCGGATGGTGCCTCAGATCTTCCAGGTCTTGAGGTGGCCGGTGAAATTGCCGAAATTGGTCCTGGGGTGACCTCATTGAAGACTACCGATAAGGTATGTGCGCTGGTGGCGGGCGGTGGTTATGCGGCCTATTGTCTCGCACATGCGGAACATTGTTTGCCGATTCCGAATGGGCTCAACATGACAGAGGCCGCAGGTCTTCCTGAATGTTTTTTTACGGTCTGGACCAATGTATTTGATCGTGGGGCACTTCGTGCGGGCGAGAGTATTTTGATTCATGGTGGCAGTAGCGGGATTGGGACGACAGCTATTCAATTGGCAGCCCATTTTGGTGCACGTGTATTCGCGACCGCAGGCACCCAAGAAAAGTGTGAGGCGTGCGAGGGTCTGGGTGCAGAAAAAGCTATCAATTATCGTGATGACGATTTTGTCGCGGTCGTACAAGAGCTAACTGGGGGCCAAGGGGTCAATCTTGTTCTGGATATGGTCGGCGGAGGATATGTGAAAAGAAATATAGAGGTTTTATCCCAGAACGGGCGCATGGTTCTGATCGCGTTCCTCGATGGTGCTAAAATGGAGATAGATATGATGCCCGTGCTTCGTAAATGGTTGAAAATAACGGGTTCTACGCTTAGGCCTCGGAGTGTGGCGGAAAAGCAAGAGATCGCAGAAAAGTTGTACCAAAAGGTCTGGCCGCTACTGGCATCAGGCAAAATCAGGCCCCAAATTTCAGCAACTTTTCCACTGGCTGAGGCGTATAAGGCACATGAATTGATGGAGTCGGGCCACCATATAGGTAAGATTGTACTCACGGTTTAAAAGATAAACTACTCTCGACCTAATACTTTGATCAGACGAACAGTCCAGTTATATTTGAATTATTCGAGAGTCTTTACTTGAACGGTCCCTGGACCGCTGTGGTTGAGAAAGAGGCGGTCAGCTCTGGTGTTTGCGGAGCCACGTGGATTGAGTGTTACACGCTTTGACATAACTTTAATTCGGGATGTCGTGAGAGATGAAAGATCGAACACTGACTCACCGGTCAACTTCGATGAGGACGAAATGGGAATGCCCTTGATGCCAAAAGCGACAGCTGTTTGGTTGGTTGAAAATACCGCTTTGACATTTGATCAAATCGCTGATTTTTGTGGGTTGCATCCCTTAGAGGTGCAGGGTATCGCGGACGATGAGGTCGCGGTGGGAATCATCGGGTCGGATCCCATCTCAAGTGGCCAATTAACTCGAGATGAAATTGTGCGCTGTGAGACGGGTCATGATGCTCGGTTACAGCTAGTCAAATCCGACACACCTTTGACTTCTACTCGGCGCAACGGACCGCGATACACGCCAGTCTCTCGGCGTCAGGATCGCCCAAACGCAATTTCCTGGCTTATAAAGTATCACCCAGAATTAAAAGACTCGCAAATCTCAAAGTTGCTTGGCACTACAAAAGGTACTATCGAGGCGATTCGAGATCGAACTCACTGGAATATCAAAAAAATTGAGCCGCAAGATCCGGTGTTGCTTGGTATCTGCAAGCAAACCGAACTAGAAACTGAAGTAGAAAAAGCCGAATCCGCTAATCGAAAGCCATAAACGGCAAGGGCCTCAACCAAACTAATTATGGGTTGGTGGACGCCGTAAATAGAAGTTGAGACCATGGTAAGAACAGATATCGACGAACTTGCCCAGCATGTTCAGAAATTAGCCGAGGCGCAGGTGCTGTGTGTCGGTGACGTGATGCTGGACCGTTTTGTGTATGGATCCGTTGATAGAGTCTCGCCGGAAGCACCGATTCCGATCCTTCGGATTGACCAGGAATCGACGATGCTTGGCGGAGCTGGAAACGTTGTTCGTAATCTTGTTGCATTAGGGGCCAAGTGCACTTTCGTAAGCGTTATCGGACGTGATGACGGGGGTACACAGTTGACGGATCTTGTTGCCGAGCTCGACAAGGTGGAGGCTTATTTATTAAGGGAGTCTGCGCGACCATCAACTATCAAAACTCGTTATATGGCGGGTGGGCAACAACTGTTACGGGCTGACCAGGAAACGGATACTCCGTTAGCTGAATCGATTAGAGCTGATGTCGAGCGCACTGCATTAGACGCAGTTGATGTTTGCGATGCGGTGGTTCTTTCGGATTATGGTAAAGGTGTTTTATCCGAACATACCGTCGCATCACTGATTGGTCGTGCCCGTGCTTCAGGGAAGCCAGTAGTAGTAGATCCAAAAGGCAACAATTTTTCTCGCTACCGTGGCGCTGATGTCGTTACCCCTAATTGTGCTGAACTGGCTGACGCAGCGGCTATGGTAGTCGATGATGAGGAATCGATACTTGTCGCATCTCGGAAACTAATCTCTGACTTTGGGATTAAGTCCATTCTAGTGACGAGGAGTCAGGAGGGAATGTCGTTGATCGACGCAACCAGCGCTCGGCATGTGGAAGTAAAGGCGCAGGAGGTTTTTGATGTTTCCGGTGCAGGGGATACGGTGGTGGCTGCATTTTCCGCTGCTATTGCTGTTGGTATTGAGCCTTTAGACGCTGTTTCATTGGCCAATGTGGCAGCGGGCGTAGTGGTTGGGAAGATTGGTACCGCAGCCGTGTACGGAGACGATCTTATTAACGCTTTGCATAGCGACAGCCTCTATTCGAGTGATGCAAAAATCATGCCGGAGTCCGCGGCTTTAGAAAAAGTAAAACGCTGGCGCCAACGGCATGATCGGATAGGCTTTACCAATGGTTGTTTTGATCTGTTGCATCCGGGCCATATTTCTCTGTTGCGTCAGGCACGGGAATCGTGTGACCGTTTAGTTGTCGCCTTAAACACAGACTCATCGGTAACAAAATTGAAGGGGAAGGGGCGACCGATCCAAAATCAAACTGCCCGTGCTCGCGTTATAGCGTCACTTTCAACAGTCGATCTGGTGGTGTTGTTTAACGAGGGAACTCCCCTGAATTTAATTAGGAAAGTGCGTCCGGACCTCCTCATTAAAGGCGGAGATTACCGAATAGACGAGGTTGTTGGAGCGGATTTGGTGCAGGACTATGGCGGCGAGGTAGTGTTAGCTCGTGTTGAACCTGGTTACAGCACGAGTGACACGATTGCTCGAATTGCGACGTCCTGAACTGATGACATCACGCATTATCATTGGTATGAGTGGTGCCTCAGGTGCGATTTATGCAATTCGACTGCTTGAAATGTTGCGTACACTCCAAGTGTCTACGCATTTGATTATGAGTAAGTCAGCGGAGCTGACCGTTGCATATGAGACGGATTGGAAGATAACTGACGTTAAAGGTCTTGCTGATTCTTGGTATCCGATTGAGGATCTTGGCGCCGCACCCGCAAGTGGGTCATTTCGGACAATGGGGATGATTATAGCACCGTGTTCTGTGCGCACTGTTGCTGAACTAGCTACCGGAATTACGGGAAATTTACTCACTCGCGCTGCAGATGTTGTGCTTAAGGAGCAGCACAAATTGGTATTGATGGTGCGGGAAACGCCGCTACACCTCGTTCACCTGCGTAATTTATCCACTCTTTCGGAGTTGGGTGCGATCATAGCGCCGCCAGTTCCCGCCTTTTACGCACGTCCGAAGAGCATTGACGACATGATCGACCATACTCTTGGGCGGGTTCTCGACAGTTTTGGTTTGGACTGTGGTACGGTTCGGCGTTGGGGAGAAGATGTGGGAAAAGAAACCGTTATTAGGAGTAGGCGTAGGGTTAGGCCTTAAACCGTATACTATTTAATTCCAGCACATCTGACTAAAAATACTGCAGCCTGTCTAACTTTCTGGTTGGTGTCGACGCCTGCGTAAGCGAAATAGGAAGCGAGATTTAAAGTTGCAGCGTGGCAATAGTCACTTGTATCTGTTGTCTCTGGAAGGCTTGATAGCGAACCGGACAGGAAAATTTGTGCTACGTGTTCTGCGTCCAGTTCCGCAGATTTTATTTTTTGGTATATATCATCAGCCAGTCCAATGTTCATGGACTTAAATGATTTAAGGGCTTGTCGGGAAGACCGTAGAGGTTTGATGATATTGTCCCGCCATTCGCACGCCTTGGCATCGAGTATGGCGAAATGCTCTTTTTTCAGAAGTATTCCCATTTCCGCGCCTGTCCAGAGAGCGAGCAAAACTAGGTTGACGTCTAAATCATGCCGGTTTTGAAGCGACAACAAGGAATTAGAAACTCCGTCGCGACCATAGTAGTCGACGGAGTAATCCCAAAAGGACGTTTGGGCCCACTTCCGATTTCGGTCTCTGTTGGGTTCTGTCTCTGCCATGCTCCAATACGCTTGCAGTGAGTATACTTTATTTCGAGGTAGGTATTTTAGTGTTTTGGTTTCAGTTTCGTAGAATGGCTGGTAAAGTGCGATGCTCTTGCGTGGTAGTGATCCAAACACCATAATCACTTGTTTCCCCATCGAAAAAGGAGAAACATCCAATGGATGACGAGGCATCGCTGGTTGGCGTCATCATGGGTAGTCAGTTCGACTGGGAAACCATGCGCCATGCGGTCGAAATGTTGCAGCAACTAAACATTGCCCATGAGACACTGATAGTCTCCGCTCACCGCACACCAAAACGTTTGTACGAATATGCTGAGACAGCAGAATCTAGAGGTCTAAAGGTCATCATTGCTGGAGCCGGTGGAGCTGCACATTTACCCGGTATGACAGCTTCGTTAACATCTTTGCCGGTTTTTGGGGTGCCGGTAAAAAGCCATACTCTGCATGGTCTCGATAGTTTGTTGTCGATAGTTCAGATGCCAGCGGGAATACCGGTGGGGACGACCGCGATTGGCGTGGCAGGTGCAACAAATTCGGCTTTGCTAGCTGCATCTGTTATTGCGCTCTTTGACCCCGAGGTGGCCAAGGCACTAAAGAATTTTCGATTGCAACAGACCAATGCTGTAGCGCAGCATCCTGTCTCGCCAACTTCCTAGAAGCGAGTACTGATGCCGGATGTATCTGTAAAGCCTCTAGCGCCTGGGGCAGTAATTGGAATACTCGGTGGTGGTCAATTGGGTCGCATGACCGGATTGGCTGCCGCGTGTCTCGGATACCGGGTTCACATTTATTGCCCAGATCCCTTTTCTCCCGCCAAGCAGGTTAGCGATGTATCTACGACGGCCTCGTACGATGATTTGGCGCGATTGACTGAGTTTGCTCAGTCAGTGGATGTCGTGACATTTGAATTCGAAAACATTCCTAGTGTTGCTGTTTCCACAGTGAATACAATTACGCCTGTGCGACCAAACAGCCGTGCGCTTGAAATTTCGCAGGATCGTATTTTAGAGAAGAATTTTATTTCGTCACTTGGTATTGCCACTACTCCTTATTGGCCTGTGCGAGATGCTGTAGAGTTGGAGCGAGTTCTCAACTCGCTCAATAGGTCGGGTGTACTAAAAAGCGCTCGTCTTGGCTATGACGGGAAAAACCAAATGCGTGTCAATTCAGGTGATCGGGCTTCTGTCGTTTGGGATGAAATGGGAGGCGAAACAGGAATTGTCGAGGAGTGGGTGTCTTTTGATCGTGAAATCTCGGTTATTGTTGCGCGCTCGAACGATGGTATGACCCGAGTATACGATCCGGTCCAAAATTGCCACCGATGTTATATATTAGAACATACGATCGCTCCTGCACGTATCGGCCGAGATGTTGCAGAAGCGGCGTGCGGAATTGCTCGTGAGATTGCCGAAGCACTCGATTTGGTCGGTGTTCTCGCCGTGGAGATGTTCTTAAAGGATGATTCCAGCTTATTGGTCAATGAGATCGCACCCCGCCCACACAACTCGGGCCACTGGACTATCGACGCGTGCGCGACGAGTCAGTTTGAGCAACTTGTAAGGGCAATTTGTGGTGTACCTCTTGGTGACACCAAGCGCCATTCTGATGCCGAAATGCAGAATTTAATTGGTGACGCGGCTAATGACTGGTTGAAATATCTGAAGGAACCGGGAGCAAGGTTGCATTTATATGGGAAATCTCATATTCGACCTGGACGGAAAATGGGGCACGTTACCCGGCTGAGGCCACTGACTCCCAATGCGACGTGATACAACGTTGGATAGCCCGGATTTATGTACGCGTGGCAAGAGTCTGGAAGAACTTTGCGATTTCTGGCTCCAGGCGTTTGAGCTTTTCTTCAATATTCACACGTACCTTTTGTATGTTCATAACATCACTAATTCTCTGATCGAGAAAGTGCCATGTCGCGGTTGAACCAGTGGAATCATCATTCAGCCAGAATAAGGTCGTTGAGCAATATATGCCGGCCAGAAGCACTCGTTTGGTATAAAAGTTAAAATCTGTCGATTTATCATCTGCGGCACGCCAGATGCTGTCTATTGTCCTGTGCAACGCAGATAGCGCCTGCATCAAATATTGGGGCGTTGATTGCAGAGCGATCAGGCGGCGGATGGCTTCTCGGTGTTCACTGTTCTGTTCAATTCGTAGTTTGACGGCAGTTTTTATTCGGTCGCGAATTGGCATCGCGCTAAGCTTGTATTTCCTGAGGCCTGCCAACATGGCAGCATCAGCTTCCGATAAATAAGTGGCGACCAGATCATTAACACCTCTCGGAAAGGCACGACGTGCCATCGTTTCCTCATAGCCGGCATCACTGGTTGCTGATTGAAGAACGCTTTCTGTCCACCCCTCCGAAGGCACTCGGCTGAGGAAAAACCGAAGAATACGTTTTCGTTCACATGCAAGTCCTGGTGGAAGCATTATCTCTTCAAGAGTCCTCGGATACTGAAAATGTTTCTGCATTGAAACGCATTTCCGATGTGTAATGCAGGCTGGTTAGGTTTGTCATTCGCATAGGGTAGAGAATTCCTTCCAGGTGATCGCATTCATGCTGTACTACCCGTGCGTGAAAGCCGCACGCTTCTCGGTCAATTAGAACGCCTTTCTCGTCTGACCCTTGATAATGAATACGAGTGTGCCTAGGGACTGCACCGCGAAGTTCAGGTACCGATAGACAACCTTCCCATCCAACCTCAAGCTCCTCCGAGCGAGGCTGAATTAGGGGATTAATTAAGATCTGTTCAACAAGCTCCTCTCTTTCCTCTGGATCTTGACGCAGGCGCGTTGCTGGAATCTGAAATATAACCAGTCGAAGCGGAACATGAACTTGGGGAGCTGCTAGGCCAACGCCACCAGCATCGGCCATGGTTTCCCGCATGTCGCGGATGAGTTTTTGCACTTCGCTCGCTGTGGGGTCAGCCACGTCTTTCGCTCGCCCCTTGAGGACCGGATGCCCCATACGAGCTATTTTTAGTATCGCCATGAGGGTAATATGACTAGGTTTAATGTTCGGGTAAAGAACCACGTGCAGTGGATTAGTCTAGGTTGTGGAGTTGGAAACAATGATAATGGTAGTCTTTGAATTTACGGTCAGGCAAGGAAAACAGGAGGCATATTTTAAATTTGCCGAAAAGTTGCAACCCGAGGTAGAAAAAATTGATGGTTTTCTCGGAGTTGAGAGGTTCCAAAGTTGTGTTGATGAAAATAAATTCGTCTCAGTATCACGTTGGCGCGACGAGGCGGGGGTCACCCTTTGGAGAGACCAATCTGATCACAAAAATGCGCAGAAAATAGGCAAAAATGAAATTTTTGAGTCCTTCAACGTACGTGTAGTCAATGTCATACGAGAAACTACGTTATAAAGGACATGTTATAATTAATTAAGAATTTCCAGGCGAACAGCAATTCACTTCACAGGGCGAGCAGTATGTGGTATCAGGCCCGGCCGGTTGTGCGACAGAAATAGGAGAATATCTGATTTGCAAGTTCTAGTACGTGACAACAATGTTGACCAAGCCCTACGTGCCTTGAAAAAAAAGATGCAACGCGAGGGAATATTCCGTGAGATGAAAATGCGGCGTTCTTTTGAAAAACCATCGGAAAAAAAAGCTAGAGAAAAGGCTGAGGCTATTCGTCGTGCAAGAAAATTAGCTCGCAAAAAGGCCATGCGAGAAGATTGATAATTTAGTTTCGCCAAGTAGTTTTTGATCTTTTTTTGAATGGATTAATTAGAGAATCTGCGATGGCCCTTCGGGAAGCAGGATTTTCCGGTGGGTCACTTTTCCTAATGTCATGGTTTTTAATCTCAAGCGATTGCGGGCATAACGAACGGTTGTGTTTCTTCGAAGGCTTTACATGCCTGGAGTAGCTGATGTTCGTTAAATCGCGAAGTAATTATTTGAAGACATACTGGTAAGCCATCGCTAGCTAGCCCGCATGGCACTGTCGCGGCCGGGTGTTGGGTGAGGTTAAAGGGATATGTAAAAGGGGACCATTCCCACCATCTGGTCATGCCGCTTCCAGGCGGGACCTCGTTTCCAGCTTCAAAGGCGGTGAGAGGTAGTTGGGGGGTTATGAGCAGATCGTACTCCTCTAGGAAAAGATTTATTTTGACAGCTAGTTGTTCACGGGCTTTTTCCGCGTTACGCACTGTTAACGAGGTGCACTTGCGTCCTTGTTCGGCAAGAGCAAGAATTGGTTGATCCATCAGATCGTGCTTATGCTTTGGGATTCCGTCAATCAAGACGGCAAGGCCGACTGACCACAAGGTGATCATCGCCTCAATTGGATCTTCTATACCGGGGTCAACCTCCACAACCTCGGCGCCAAGCTCCGCAAACCGACGTACCGACTGTTCGACCATGCTGCTGACATGTTCATCAACTCTCGCATACCCTAGCGTCGGACTATAAGCGATACGTAGGCCGGAGATATCCTGTTGAAGATTTTCGTGGTAATTAATCATCCGATAGGGTCCAGCAGACCAATCGCGCGGGTCTGGTTCGCTGATCACGGTCAACATGAGAGCTGCATCTGTTACCGTGCGGGTCATCGGGCCATGGTGTGAGAGATTTCCCATGGTCGACTGAGGATACGCGGGTACCACTCCGAACGTCGGTTTGATGCCAAAAATCCCACAAAACCCGGCTGGCATACGAATGGAGCCGCCGCCATCCGACCCGATATTCAACGTACCCATACCAAGTGCGGCGGCTACTGCGGCACCACCTGAACTGCCTCCAGGAGTGCGGACAGGATTCCATGGATTGCGTGTGGTCCCCGTAAGCGGACTATCTGTAACACCTTTCCAGCCAAACTCAGGAGTCGTGGTCTTTCCCACGAATACTGCACCATGGTCACGCATACGGGCAACGATTGGTGCATCTTGGCTCCAATCTTGATCAGGATTGACTGTCTTCGAACCTCGCAGGGTTGGCCAACCTTTGGATATCATTAAATCCTTGATAGTAGTCGGTATGCCGTCAACTAATCCTGCTGCTTGTCCCTTGGACCAGCGATTTTCCGATTCGCGGGCGGCCTGGAGGGTGTGCTCCGGATCGATCACACAAAAAGCATTGTAGGTTGATTGCAATGTGTCTATGCGTTTCAGGACAGACTGCGCTGCCTCTACCGGAGAGGCTTTTTTGGCCTGGTAGAGAGCGATCAAGTTTGTCGCTGAGAGCTCGTATAGTTCGCTTGCCATGGGTTTTGTATCTCTTGATTACAGGACTTTGATAATGTCCCCTACCATTTTCTTGGCATCGCCAAACAACATCATAGTCTTATCGCCGTAAAAAACCTCGTTATCAATCCCAGCATAACCCGGTGATAGAGAGCGTTTCACAAATAATACGGCATGAGACTTATCAACATCCAGGATCGGCATCCCAGCGATGGGGCTCGAAGGATCTTTTTTTGCTGCTGGATTGGTTACATCGTTTGCCCCAATTACAAACGCTACGTCGCAACTAGCAAAATCGTTATTGATTTCCTCAAGCTCGAAGACTTCATCATATGGCACGTCTGCTTCCGCCAGAAGAACATTCATGTGTCCAGGCATGCGTCCAGCGACTGGATGAATAGCGTATCGTATATCTACCCCTTGCTGCTTGAGAATATCCGCCATTTCTCGAAGAGAGTGCTGCGCTTGCGCGACTGCCATACCGTAGCCTGGAACAATAATTACCGTTTGCGCGTTTTTCATAATAAATGCGGCGTCACCTGCGCTGCCAGCCGTGGCGCTTTTTTCACCGTGCTCGATTGCATCCACATTATTTGCAGTTCCAAATCCCCCGAGAAGTACGTTGAAAAATGAACGGTTCATTGCTTTGCACATTATGTAGCTCAGGATGGCACCAGAAGAGCCGACTAGTGCTCCGACTATGATTAGCGCCTGATTTTGTAGCGTGAAGCCGATGCCAGCGGCTGCCCATCCAGAATAGGAGTTGAGCATCGAGACTACCACTGGCATGTCGGCGCCACCGATTGGAATGATGATCAAGATTCCCAATAACAAGGCGAGCGCGGTTATGCCCCAGAACAATACGTAATTCTCAGAAAAACAAAACCATAAGATCAGTCCGATAGTTGCGAACCCGATGGCCAAGTTTAGTAGATGTTGCCCAGGAAAAACTACAGGTGCACCACCGATAAGTGATTGAAGTTTCCCAAAGGCTATGATTGAACCGGTAAAGGTTATTGCCCCGATTACAGCACCAAGTGAAATTTCTATAAGGCTGGTTGCTGAAATATTCCCAACGGTGCCGATACCGTACGCGTCTGGAGCGTAGAGCGCGGCTGTTGCGACTAATACTGCTGCTAGACCGACTAGACTATGGAACGCGGCGACCAGTTGCGGCATTGCCGTCATTCGAATTCGCATGGCTATAACGGTGCCGATACCAGCACCTACGATCATTGCAATCGCTATCAGGACGAAACCTGATATGTGCGGTTGCAGCAGCGTCGTAGAAATTGCAATCACCATGCCGGTGACCCCAAATAAATTTCCAGATCTCGCGGTAGCTGGTGATGAAAGTCCCTTTAAAGCCAGGATGAAACATATTGCAGAAGCGAGATAAAAGAAGGCAGAGGCGTTGGCAGTCACGGTTCCTAACCCCTACTTCTTTTTCTTGAACATTCGCAGCATACGATGGGTAACAAAGAATCCACCAAAAATATTTATAGATGCCAACATGACGGCAAAAAAACCTAGCAAGTGCGAAAAACTAATTGCACTGCTTTTTGTGCTTCCCGCCGCAGAAATAGTCTCAGAGCCAACCGCTATTAGAGCGCCGACAATTATGATCCCTGAGATCGCATTGGTGACCGACATCAAAGGTGTGTGAAGCGCTGGGGTCACGCTCCATACCACGTAATAACCGACAAATACCGCAAGCACAAAAATTGTGATATCAGTTGTAAAGGGATCCATTATAAGTCTTCTTTATCGATAAGGGCGGGATGCACGATTTTTCCATCGCGCGTAACTATGGTCCCTTTCACAATTTCGTCGCTCCAATCAATCGCGAGATTTCCTGTTTCTACGTCTATCATTGGTGTGACGAAGTTCACCAAATTACGAGCGTAAAGTGCGCTCGCATCGATTGGGACACGCCCCGGCATGTTGGAATATCCAATTATCGTCACCCCGTGTTTTACAGCAACTTGGTCACACACGGAGATCGAGCAGTTTCCGCCGGATTCCACAGCCAGATCAACTATCACGGAACCTGGGTGCATGTCTTTCACCATTTCTTCAGTGATAAGCTGGGGGGCTGACTTCCCTTGAATTAGGGCAGTTGAGATAGCGATGTTTTGATTTTTTAGCGTTTCACCGATCAGTTTACTCTGTTGACGCTTATATTCTTCACCCATCTCTTGAGCGTAGCCATCTAAAATCTCCGCTTCTTCGGATTCTGTATTCGCTACTTCTATAAATGTAGCTCCAAGGCTTTCTACCTGTTCCTTTACTGCTGGGCGTACGTCAAACGCGCTAACTACTGCGCCCAGCCGCCGAGCAGTTGCGATTGCCTGAAGGCCTGCTACGCCGGCACCCAAGACAAGGACTTTTGCCGGAGCAATCGTTCCAGCGGCAGTCATCATCATAGGAAATGCCTTTCCAAAGGCTGCGGCGGCTTCGATAACCGCTCTGTAACCCGCTAAGTTACTCTGAGACGACAGTACATCCATGGTTTGAGCACGACCGATGCGCGGAAGTAGCTCCATCGCAAATGCGATTATTCCGGCCTTGGCGAAGGCTGCAGCTATATTTTTGTTACTAAACGGCTCCAATAATCCAATCAGTACAGTGCCGCGTTTAATCATCGCAAGCTCATCAAGACCCT